>JAENWZ010000015.1 GCA_016649795.1 Proteiniphilum sp.
GAAACAGGCAGGAGGCTTGTGAATGCCGGTGCAGACGTACTCGTTGCCGGAAGTTTTGTTTTCTCTTCAGAGAATCCTGAAGAGACCATACGCATGTTACGGGCATTATAAGCCTGCTGTACAATGATTTTGAGCCTGCTGGTTATTCTTTTCTATACTGGATAGAGGTTCTATCGTTCTTTTTAGTGCGTAAAAATGAACGAACTTATCGGAAAAACGCCCTTCTTTCGACTCCTGCTTCCCGTAATCACCGGGATTGTGGCAGCTTCTCTTTTACCCTGCTCTTCTCACCTTCTGCTCCTTTTCAACCTGTCGGGGCTGATGCTGATGCTACTCTCCTTCTTCATCGGGAATAAACAGCAATTCAGACTAAGATGGCTTTTTGGTGCCGGTCTGTTTCTTTTTCTCTATTCTCTTTCCTCTGTTCAGTACCGGGAACAGGAAAGGCGCGTCCATTACTCCTTCTCCGACAATGAACACTATTATAGAGGCACAATCCTGGATATACCGGTAGTGAAACAGAGGTCCGTCGCCTGTAACGTGAAAACGGCCTCTCCCGTTGAGAAAAAAGTAATCTTATATCTGGAACAAACAGAGGAAGCACGGGAACTGAATCCCGGTGAAGAGATCATCTTTTCCGCGAGATTGTTCTCATTTCAAAACTTAGGAAACCCGGATGATACAGACTATGCAGGACAGATGAAAATAAGGGGTTTCTCCGGATCGGGGTATGTTCACGGGACAAACTGGCAGAAAACCGGCAGGCAAAACCTCTCGGTTCCTGTTATGGCGCAAAGATTCAGAGCAAAGGCGCTTGATTTTTACCTCTCTTTCGACCTCGGGCAGGAGCCCTATGCGTTTATTTCTGCCGTAACCCTCGGTTACAAAGCTTATCTCACTGACGATCTGATGGAAGCATTCAGGGCTTCAGGAACTGCACACATATTGGCAGTGAGCGGACTGCATGTAGGTATTATTTACTTAATTCTCAATTCATTACTCTCTTTTCTCGGAAAACAGGGAAGAGGGAATGTTATACGTCTATGGCTCATTATTATTCTTCTCTGGGCATATGCATTCGTGGCCGGGATGTCATCCTCTGTAATCAGATCAGTCATTATGCTCACACTGTATTGTCTGGGAAAGATGCAGCACCGCAGGGGATTCACCTATAATACCCTTGCTGCTACAGCTTTTGTTATTCTCATTTTTCGCCCGTTCAGCCTGTTCGATGTGAGTTTTCAAATGAGCTTTGTTGCAGTCTTTGCGATTCTCTATTTTCAGCCCAGATTAAGCTTGCTATACACTCCCAAAAACAGTGTGTCAAGGTACATTTGGAATCTGCTCACCGTTTCTACCGCTGCACAATTGGGTGTTTTTCCGCTGGTGCTTTACTATTTCGGTACGTTCCCGACCTATTTCTTCATCACCAATCTGCTTGTGGTCCCAATCATCGGAATCGTTTTATATGCAGCCGTTATGCTCATAGCTGCGGGATCACTCTCATTTCTTCATTCAGGTTTCGTTGAGTTGCTGCAGACCATTTTTCTGTGGACAGTGAAAAACCTAACAGAAATAACCCTTCGTATTGTTTACATTTCAGAATCACTCCCTTTTGCACAGCTCTCAAACGGGCAGATCTCACTGCTTCAACTTCTGCTGCTCTTCGCATTTATCATCTTTTCTGCCCGCTTTCTCTTCTCGCATCAATCCCGACCGCTCATCATTGCCATGGCCTCCTTTTTTCTTTTTCAATGGACGATCACTTACGATAAACTAACAAAACAACCTGCGCAGCTCGTCGTCTTCAACAATTACGGGAGAAGCGATATAAGTCTCTTCGCCGACATGAAACGTCATTCGGTGGAGATCCCTGAGAACGGCTTCCTTCCGCACCCCGACAAAAGCATTTTCAGGCTGTCAGATAGTTCTTTAAACAATTACGCTGCTGATGAGCGTTTTCCTTTAGACCTGCTTATTCTCTCGCATTACAGATATTTCGATATTGAGCAACTACTGGAGGTTTTTAATCCCTCCATGATTGTTTTGGATAGTTCTCTTCCCCGATTCGCTGCAGTGAGAATGGGAATAGAATGCAATCGGTTAAACATCGGTGTGCATGATGTGAGACAAAACGGGGCCTTTTCCGTAAATTTTTAGTACTTTTGCCTCTTATCATCAAAAGACTACAGTTAAAAAATGAAGTTTACAGAATCCATCTCAGATGTAATCCCGCCACAGAAAGTGGAAGAAATAATGGCGTCAATAGACAGATCCGAAAAGATTGTCATCACAACGCATCTCTCCCCCGATGGAGACGCATTGGGCTCTTCACTTGCATTGTACCATTATCTCAAAAGTAAGGGAAAGAAAGCAAGAATCATCGTTCCCAACTCCTACCCCAATTTTCTGAAATGGATGAAGGGATCAGGCGAGATTGAAATATATGAATACAACCCTGAAGCAGCAAAACATATTCTTTCCAGCGCCGATCTGATCTTCTCTCTCGATTACAATATATCCAAAAGAGCCGGAGATATGGGAACTACGCTAGATGAATCGCCCGCCAGGAAAATTCTGATTGATCATCACCTTTTCCCGGGAGACAATTTTGATATAACGGTATCTTACCCTGAGATATCATCCACCAGCGAGCTCATTTTCAGGCTTTTGTTTCAGGCAGGTAAATATGATGAGCTGACACAGGCGGAAGCCGAATGCATCTATTGCGGGATGATGACCGATACCGGAGGATTCACCTTTAACTCCAGTGAACCTGAGATTTTCGAGATCATCAGCCTGCTGTTGCGCAAAAATGTGGATAAGGATGCAATCTATTCACACGTTTTTCACAACTATTCCGCGGATCGTTTTCGCTTACTCGGCTTCACGTTATCACAGCGCATGGAGATCTATCACGAATTGCACTCGGCCCTGATTCACCTCTCCAGGGAGGATCAGGCTCAGTTTCGTTTTAGCAAAGGTGATACGGAAGGATTTGTAAATTATCCGCTCAGCATCAAAAATATTATCTTCTCGACTTTCATCCGTGAGGATGAGGGTTTAATCAAGCTCTCTTTTCGCTCCCAAAAATCATTCCCCTGTAATGAGTTTGCCGCTGAGTTCTTCAATGGAGGAGGACACCTGAACGCCTCGGGAGGTGAATTTTACGGCACATACGAAGAAGCACTCCGGACATACTCCAAAGGGCTTAAGAGGTATGAGGAGAAGCTTAAGGAGGCGAAGAATGAACTTTAACCCATTTTTAAGAATAGATAATGTTTATTTCGGTGAAATAGCTCTTTTTTTAACGCAGATTGTGTACTTTTGTACTCCATTTTAATTATATGACAGAGAAAATGAAAAAAATAATCGCTATAGCTACAACACTCATTGCCCTTCTGATTCTTGTCTCTTCCTGCCAGGACCGAAAGACTTATGCAGACTATCTGAAAGATGAATCAAGAGCGATTGATCTGTTCATATCGAAGCATAATCTCAACATCCTTGAAACGTTCCCCGAAGATGGGAAGTTTGAAGAGAAAGACTTTTATAAAGACCCAAGTACAGGGGTATACTTTCATATTATCACACCCGGAGACACCTCGCAAAATCTGCAGTGGAAAGAAGAAGTCTATATTCGTTTTAGCGGATTGGAGTATTTCATGACAGAAGATACCACTAAATATTCAAATTTTAAAAGCGTGTTCCCGGAAGAAATTGTTTTTATTGGGCCGGTAAATTCAAACAACAAGAGCAGCTACACCACTCCGGGATGGGTTGTACCCCTGAGTCATGTTGGACATAACGGTAAGGTGAAAATGATTGTTCCCTTCGACGTGGGGTCATCATATGACAGATCGCAATATCAGCCCAGCTATTATGACCTTGTACTATATAAATTCGAGAGTCGTTATTGATTGTTCGGTCACTTCTGTCACAAATGGAGATCTGAAAGCGTATATGCCTGTTTAATGCCTCAGTTTTGTCTCATAAATAACAGATAAAGAAGAACCTTTATGACATTGATCAAATCCATTTCAGGTATCAGGGGAACAATTGGCGGAGAAGCAGGTGAAAACCTTACCCCGTTAGATATCGTGAAATTTACAGCTGCCTACGCAACGTTCATCAAAAAATCATCACAGAAAAAAAGGCCCAGGATTGTTGTAGGACGCGATGCCCGTATCTCCGGAGAGATGGTTCATCGTATCATCACCGGAACACTGTCGGGGATGGGATGCGATGTAACCGATATAGGAATGGGCACCACACCCACCACCGAAATTGCGGTTACGAAAGAGGATGCATCCGGAGGTATCATTATCACGGCAAGTCATAACCCGAAACAATGGAATGCATTGAAGCTGTTAAACAGCAGAGGCGAGTTTCTCAATGCTGAGGAAGGAGAACAAATTCTTCGTCTTGCCGATGCCGGAGATTTTTCCTTCTCACCGGTGGACGAGCTGGGCAAGATATCTCAAAAGCAATATCTCCACGAACATATTCAATCTGTTTTATCTCTCAATTTAGTAGATAAGGATGCCATCAGGGCAGCCAATTTCCGTGTCGCCATTGATTGTGTGAACTCCGTTGGAGGCACCGCCATCCCTGAATTGCTCTACGCTTTGGGTGTGAAGGAAATTTTCAAGCTCCACTGTGCCCCACACGGCAACTTCGCCCATAACCCCGAGCCGCTGCCTCAGCATCTTACCGAGCTCTCTTCGCTTACCCGAAGCTCCAAAGCAGACGTAGGCTTCGCCGTTGATCCTGATGTGGACCGTCTGGCTGTTTTTTGTGAAGATGGTGAACCCTTTGGCGAAGAATACACCCTGGTAGCCGTATCAGACTATATCCTGCAACATACACCTGGCAATACTGTCTCTAATCTCAGCTCAAGCCGTGCCCTGAGGGATGTCACTCTTGAAAGAGGCGGAGAATACCAGGCCGCTGCGGTGGGAGAGGTAAATGTGGTCGCCAAAATGAAAGAGGTCAATGCCGTGATTGGTGGAGAAGGCAATGGAGGTGTTATTTATCCTGCGTCGCATTACGGACGTGACGCCCTCGTCGGTATTGCTCTTTTTTTGACCTATATGGCCAGATCAGGTAAGAGTCCATCACAACTGAAACAATCCTACCCTCTCTATTTCATGGCCAAACAGAAGGTGGAACTGACACCCGAGATTGACACGGATGGGTTACTGGAAAAGATGAAAGAAATATTCAGCGACCAGCAGGTACAGGTAACAGATATTGACGGTGTGAAAATAGATTTCCCTGACAAATGGGTACACCTGCGTAAATCGAATACAGAACCAATCATACGCATTTATTCAGAGGCACACTCTGAGAAAGAAGCAGAAGAGATAGGAAAACAAATCATTGAAATGATCAATGAACTTGCGTAGAAACGCAAAATTACAGGATATTTTTTTTACCATTCATTTGCCACTTCATCCTATTGACGTGGCATTTGAGTTAGAAAAACAAATTAGATTAAGGAGCAATGAAAGACATTTTGGTAAGTCGAGATGATATTCGGGCACTCCACCCAATTTTCCGGGGGAGGCATGGTGACAAGATTATTGACTTTGGTATAAAGATCTCTGCATTGCATACCCCGAATGAGATCTATGACCGCTCCAAACATCTTTCAGGACCTGCTTTCTGCAAGGATGTGCTGGATAAGCTTGAAATAAAACGTACCGTTAAGAATGCGGGTGTGCTGGAGGATTTCAAAAACAGACCTTTTATCACAGTCTCCAATCATGCCTATGGTCACATCGACGGGATAGCCGTTATTGAGACCGTTGGCAGCCGTGTGGAGAATTATAAAATGATGGTAAACGTCTTTCTGAGCCTGATCGATACAATGTCTGAAAACTTTATCTCTGTCAATCCGATGAAGAATTCCGATAAAAAAGGCATAACATACGCCGGCATACGAGAAAGCATTGCTCATTTACGACAAGGTCATCCAATGGGTTTTTTCCCTGCCGGGGCTGTTTCCAATATGCATTTCAAGAAAGCCAGACTCACTATTGAAGACCAGGAGTGGCAACCGGCTGCACTCAAAATCATACAAAAGCTTAAAGTACCGGTCATCCCCTTGCATGTCTCCGGCCACAACAGCTGGTCATTCTATTTTTCAAAGATATTCGGATGGCAGGTGCGTAATCTCAGGTTATGCCACGAGCTATACAATAAAAAGGGAAAAGAGATGGTCATTACGCTGGGCGATCCGATTATGCCCGAAGAGTTCAAACATTTTGCCACCGACACCAAGCAATTGGGTGAATTCCTGAAAGGCAGAACCTATCTCTTAGGTGAAAAGTAAATAAATTCTTATCTTTGAATTCTTAAACAAATCAGTCAGCACATTTATGGTAAAGCACTCTTTACAGCAAGTCAAGCAGCGTTTTGGAATCATTGGCAACACACCCGAGTTGGACCGTGCCATTGACGTGGCTTTGCAGGTGGCTCCTACCGACCTTTCGGTGCTTATTACCGGCGAGAGTGGAACCGGGAAAGAGAATTTCCCGCAGATTGTGCACCAATACAGCAAGCGCAAGCACGGTCCCTATTTCGCGATCAATTGCGGTTCTATTCCTGAAGGAACAATTGATTCGGAACTATTCGGACATGAGAAAGGCTCCTTCACCAGTGCAACAGGAAGCCGTAAGGGATACTTTGAAGTGGCCAACGGAGGAACACTGTTCCTGGATGAGGTGGGAGAGCTGCCAATGCCCACTCAGGCACGCTTGCTGCGCGTGCTTGAAAGCGGAGAGTTTATCAAGGTAGGATCCTCCAAAGTGGAAAAGAGTGACGTACGCGTGGTGGCTGCCACCAACATGGATATGGTGAAGGGCGTGGAGAAAGGGAAGTTTCGCGAAGATCTCTATTATCGGTTGAATTCTGTTCCCATCCGCATACCGCCGTTACGTGACCGCAAAGATGATATCCCCCTCCTGTTCCGTAAATTTACGGGCGACTGTGCCGAGAAATATATGATGCCGCCCATCACCCTCACCGATGATGCCAGAGAGATCTTGAAAAGCTATCGCTGGCCCGGCAATGTCCGCCAGTTAAAGAACATCACTGAACAAATCTCCATCATCGAACAGGAACGTGTGATCACTATCGATATTATCCAGAAATACCTGCCCTATAACGAAGTTGGGATGATCCCTGTAGCGGTATCGCAGATTCAGGATTCGGAGCATAAATCTTTTGCCAACGAGCGTGAGATTTTGTACCAGGTTCTTTTCGATATGAAGAAAGATATTACTGACCTTAAACAGGTAGTGAAGAATATCATGGAAGAGTCGGGACAACATCCTGCATCGTATGACCCCTCACCTTCAGATATGCAGTCATCATCTGTCATTCCGAATGATCACACAAGAGTATCTGTCCCCATGAAATATGAAGCACCCCCGAAGAAAATCACCATCAACAAAACTGACAGAAATGATATTCAGGACGCCACGGAATACGAAGAGAGTGCTTTATCGATCAGTGAGGTTGAAAAAGAGATGATTGCGAAAGCACTGGAGCGTCATAAGGGCAAGAGGAAATTTGCCGCCACCGATTTAGGCATTTCGGAACGTACCCTGTACCGCAAAATTAAGGAATACCGACTGGAAAGTTGATGATTATGAAAAAAATCCTGTTCATCCTCACAATGATATTTGTCGTTAGCTCGTGCAGAATGTCATATACATTCCGAACGGCTTCCATTGATTATGATCTCACCAAAACACTGTCCATTGGTCACTTCGTCAATCAGGCACCATTGGTCTATCCGCCTCTCGAACAAAGATTCAATGAGGAGATGAAAGATATGTTCACCCGTAATACAAGGTTGCAGCTGGTAAACCAGAACGCCGACATGGAGATTGAGGGTGAGATAGTGGGGTACGAACTTACTCCCATGGCGGTGCAGGAAGATGCGTTCGCTTCTGAAACAAAACTGACACTAACAGTAAGAATGCGATTCAGAAACAATAAATTGGATGTTCCCGAAATTGAGGAAAGATTATCTGCCAACCGGACCTTCTCAAGTAACACTGTGTTCGACAGTGTACAGGATCAACTGATCAATGAGCTTATCGATGAGATTGTAGATCAGATATTCAACTCCACCATGGCAAACTGGTAATTGAATGGAAAAGGAAAATCTGTACAGACTGATAGGGAACACCGAATTGCTGGATGCGTCAACGTTGGATATGCTGGGAAAAGTGGTGGAGGATTACCCCTACTTCCATACCGGCCGTCTGTTATTCACGAAAAATTTAGATCTGACTAACAGTGATCGGTTCGGTGATGAGCTTGGCAGAAGTGCTGTTTTATGTGCCGACAGGAGAAAACTGTTCTACCTGATCTATAAAGAAAACTACCGTAAATTCCTGCAACAACCTGAAGAGATTCATTCAAACAACAAGGACAGGACAGAAGCACTGCTCGACACCTTCCTCACCTCACTACCTGAAAGCGTGATGGCTGAAAACATCATTGCCGATGCGGGGATGAACATCGTAACAACCGACTATCTCTCCTATCTGGAGTCGCTGGGTGAACAGAAAGAGAGTGATCACACAGGGAATCAGAAACTTCAGCACCATGATATCATTGATGCCTTCATAGAGAAAGCAGCCTCCGACACAATTTTCACACCCGGTGAAATACCCGGCGCTACAGCCAGTCAAAGCGCAGAGGATATGAATGTTGGGGGTGAATTCCTCACAGAGACACTCGCGCGGATCTACATCAGGCAGAAAAAATATTCACAGGCTCTCACAATTATTAAACGATTAAGTTTGAATTTTCCAAAAAAAAGTGTTTACTTTGCCGACCAAATTCGCTTTCTGGAATATTTGATTATTAACGAAAAGAATAAAAACAAATAAGATATGTATATTTTTATTACAATCCTCATTCTCCTTGCATCCATACTGATGATTCTTGCCGTATTGGTACAGAAATCGAAAGGTGGAGGCCTGGCAAGCGGATTTTCATCATCGAACCAGATTATGGGTGTACGGAAAACGACCGATTTCCTGGAGAAGTTCACATGGACACTGGCGGGCATCATGATTGTTTTGAGCATTTTAACGGCTAAATTCACAGCCTCCGATTCAAATGTTCCGCAATCTCAGGTGGAAGTACAACAACCTGCACCCCTCAATCCTGCGACAGCACCCGATGTAACTCCAAACATGCCCATTCCTTCACAAATGCCCGCGCAGCCTGTACCGGAAGAAGGAGCGCCTACAGAATAATCTTATTCTCCTGAGAGTAAGAGGAAAGAAAGAAGTTGGATATATTTTCAGCTTCTTTTTTTCTGTTTTAAACCTATTCTGTTTTACAATGTCAATAAGAGGGTCAAAATCCACAGGCTACCTGAAAAGAATAACTTCCGGCCATCATAAAATAGTCTCAATATGAAAAAATGCTGTTTTCTCCTGCTTATGCTGTTTCCCCTGTTTGCTACAGCACAGGTGATTACATATGACACCATCAGGGTGTCCCCCAATGATGAGCGGAACATCTATCGTCGGCAACAACAAAGCAGGAGAAGCGAAAGAGTGTCAGACACTCCTCAGAAGAGATATATCACAGATGAGAATCCAGGCAGTTTTGATAAAAGCAAACTTCGTTTCGGAGCTGATCTGGGTTTATCGATAAGCCGAAATTACACACGATTGGGGTTCGGCCCACAGGTAGGTTATCAGTTTAACAACTATTTCATGGCAGGTGGAGGGATCAAATATTACTATACCAAAGCTGCGACAACCAATTACGTCATCAAGAATAATTTACTTGGAGCAAACCTCTTCGGATACTTCTATCCGACAAGATTCATCACCGCTTTCGCACAGCCCGAATTAAACTACATCCGGTCGGTTTTGACGGAGAAAGCGAACGACTACGAAGAACTGAGCAGGGGGATAGTCCCTTCACTGGTGGTGGGTGCCGGACTTCGTTTAGGCAGATCGCACATTACCCTGAACTATGACCTGGTGCGACATGCCAACTCTCCTCATCCCGGTGGATTTTATCTCGGGATATCGGCATTCTTTTAAGCCGTTTCCCATTTATCGCTCTTTACCTGAATACGATATCACGTACAATGGGTGCTTCGGCATGATCGTTCAATTTCTTTATCAAACCCTCCTTGTTCATGATAAGCTCAGCCCTCAGTACTGCCGATGAGAGCTGTACGTAGAGGACGTTATGGCTGAAATAGACATTTCTGGTATACTTAGAAACTCCCTCCCCAAGCACTTCACGCCATCCCCGAACAGCACGCTGTTCGGCCAGTTTCACCTTCAGGCTGCTGTTTTCATCGAAAAAATCTGAAAGTGCTTCAGACAGGGGTTGCGCATTTTTCTTCAACATACTGTTTTATTCAGTCATCAGGTTTATATCTCCGTCAATAACAGAATAGATATGTGAATTATTATCTGTTCGTTCCAGGATTCTGTCAAGCGACTCCCTGTTGGTATCCGACAGGAAGATCTGTCCGAATTCAGGGCCGGAAACGAGCTTCACTATCTCTTCCACCCTCTTGGTATCTAACCGGTCGAAAATATCATCCAGCAATAAAATAGGGGTGGTATGTCCTGTCTTCAGCAGGAAATGGAATTGTGCCAGCTTCAGTGATACGAAATAGGTTTTGTTCTGACCCTGCGATCCTACTTTTTTAATGGGGAAGCCATCAAGTAACATCTCCAGCTCATCGCGATGAATGCCCGTGGTGGTGTGACCAATAGCAATATCGCGCTGCCGGTTTTTCCGAAGTGTTTCCCCGAAATCGGCATCATTGAGTTGAGAGATATAATCGAAAGAAACTTTTTCACCCGATTGACTGATACGTGTGTAAAAATCATCGAAAATGGGAGTAAACTCATCGATAAAAGCCTTTCGTCTCTGGTGAATAAAAATCCCATCATCAATCATCTGCTCTTCCCAAAGTTCGAGCAGTGTGAAATCGATGAAATCATTCTCGTTCTTCAACAACACATTCCGCTGCTGCAAGGCTTTGGTATATCTCACCAGAGCGCGTAGATACTCCTTGTCAAACTGCGAGATGGCCAGATCCATGAATTTCCGCCTACCTTCGCTGACTCCGGTGATCAGTTCGTTATCGGCCGGTGATATCATCACAAGCGGTATTAACCCAATATGATCGGAAAGTCGTTCGTATTCCTTCTTGTTACGTTTGAACTGCTTCTTTTGCCTGCGGCGGATACCGCTGTAGATCTCCTCTTTTCTCTCATCCTCAAACTCATATCTCCCTTGCAGCATGCATACATCTGCCTCATGGTTAATAATCTGAGAATCGATGGGATTGGTATAACTTTTACAGAATGAGAGGTAATAGACCGCATCCAGCAGGTTGGTTTTCCCCATCCCGTTGTTGCCTATAAAACAGTTGATCTTCGGCGAGAACTGCAGCTCTGCCTGCAGAAGATTCTTATAATTGATTATGGAGAGTTCTTTTAAAATCATTATTCATTAATCATCTATCAATAAGAGCCGCTGAAGGTCTTCAGGAGAGATATTCATCTTCAGTCTTCCCTGAGAGGCAAATGAGATCTTACCTCTCTCTTCCGAAACAATAATCACTTTCGCATCGGTCTCCTGTGATATACCCAATCCCGCCCTGTGCCTTAATCCCAGATGTGTGGGGATATTCGGGTTCTGGGATATGGGCAGGATACACCCCGCAGCTTTGATCTTTTGCCCTACAACAATCATCGCTCCGTCATGCAGGGGACTGTTCTTGAAGAAAATGTTTTCAATGAGACGCGACGATATTTCGGCATTGACTATTTCACCGGTCTGCTCATATAACCCCAGATGGATATCACCCTGAATGGCAATAAGTGCACCTGTATTCGTTTTCGACATGTTCATACAGGCCAACACGATTGCCGTGAGGTAGGAATTGTCATTCTTCAGTGTATCACTGGGGAAAAACAGTTTCGAGATAAAATTCCATCCCTTCTTCGAACCGAGCGACATCAGAAAGCGCCTGATTTCATCCTGAAAGAGTATAACCAGCAAAAATAGCCCCACACTGACTAGCTGATTGAGAATGGATCCCAGTAACACCATGTTGAAAATTCGTGAGACAAGAATCCAGATCAACATAAAAACAAGAATTCCAACGAACAGGGGACGCATCCCCGATATCTTCACTAACCTGAACAGATAGAACAGGAGCAAAGCCACCAGAACAACATCAATGAAATCTTTTATTCCGAAATGTGCAAACATATTTCAATAGTTCATACGATTAATTTATCGAATTCGGCTAACTTGTCTGCAATCTTCACGCACTCCACAGCCTCTTTCACATCATGAACACGAAGAACAGCTGCGCCGGAAAGCAGTGCAACGGTATTGAGTACGGATGTACCGTTAAGACTCTCCTCCGGTGAGGATCCAAGCAGCTTGTAGATCATCGATTTTCTCGATATCCCTACCAGTACCGGTTCATCAAAGATATGAAAATATTTCAGATAAGCCATCAATTCATAGTTTTGCTCCAGGGTTTTACTGAACCCAAAACCGGGATCAATAATCACATCGTTCACACCAAGAAGATTCAGTTTTGCCTTTCGCTCGGAAAAATAATAGAAGATATCCTGAATAAAATTTTCGTAACTGGTCTGTTGCTGCATTGTTCGCGGCACACCACGCATATGCATAAGAATATATGGAACATTTAACTCTCCCATCACGGCAAACATTCGTTCATCGATCTGCCCTCCCGATATATCATTGATGATGTTCACGCCGAACTCCTGCACCGACTGCTTCGCCACATCGGCGTAAAAAGTGTCTGCCGAAAGAATTGCATAAGGAAACTCACTACGGATAACCTTCAGTGCGGGCATCAGCCTTTCGGCCTCCTCTTTTGCTGTGAGGAAAGTGGAAGAGGGGGTGGTTGATTGTGCACCTATGTCAATTATTGTACCCCCTTCATCAAGGATTTGACGACATCTGCCGACGATCTCACTCTCCGTCTGTTTCCTGCTGCCGGAATAGAATGAATCGGGTGTGATATTCACAATACCCATCACCTGCGGCACCGACAAATCGAGTAATGTTCCTTGTATGTTTATCGTTTTTCCCAATCTGAGTCCAAATTTTTTATTTCTTCGTTATACTTTGATTTTTCCATTGATTTTTCTGCGGCTGCATCTTCTTTCCGACCCGTTTCCCGATTCACAGGCTATCTGATATGAACTCGCTACGCTCAGACAACTTATCAGCTAACGCCTGTTTCATCGAACGGGTACCCTGTCATAAGCTGAGGCTTTAAAAAATCAATCTTCATTCTCCTAATTACTGACTGCTGAAAGCTGATCGCTTTTTTAAAGCACCGACGCCGGATCGCGATCGGGGTAGTCAACAGTGAAATGCAACCCTCTGCTCTCCTTGCGCGCCATTGCCTGTTTAATGACCATATAACCCACCTTGATGATATTACGCAACTCACAAATATCGCGTGACACCTCTGAACGATGGAAGAAATCTTCGGTCTCACGGTACAGGATGTTCAACCTGTCCAACGCACGCCGCAAACGAAGATCGGATCGTACAATGCCTACATAGGAAGACATCAGCTGCCCTACCTCTTTATAGCTCTGGGTGATTAACACCATCTCTTCGGGAGATGTGGTTCCTTCAGCATTCCATGCAGGTATATCGTCCCTGAATGCGAATTGTTTAAAGAGAGGAAGAGAGTGTCTTGCTGCAGCATCAGCAAATACCACCGCTTCAATCAGCGAATTGGATGCCAGCCGGTTCGCTCCGTGAAGTCCGGTACATGCACACTCTCCGTTGGCATAGAGACGGCCTATACTTGTTGCACCATCCAGATTAACGTTGATACCCCCACAGAGATAATGAGCTGCAGGAGCAACGGGAATCAGATCTTTGGTGATATCTATTCCGTAAGAGAGGCATTTTTCATAAATTCCCGGGAAATGTGTTCTGGTCTCCTCCTGATTTATGTGTGTCACATCCAGAAAGACATGATCATCACCACGCTCCTTCATCTCTGTATCGATGGCACGTGCCACAATATCCCGGGGAGCCAGTGATCCCCGCTTATCATATTTTTCCATAAACTCTTTGCCATCGACCCTCTTCAGTACGCCGCCGTAACCACGCATCGCTTCCGTGATAAGAAATGATGGTCTCGCCCCGGGATGATAGAGCGCCGTGGGATGAAACTGTACAAACTCCATCCCTTTTATCTCGCCTTTGGCACGCGCCACCATGGCAATACCATCACCTGTGGCTACCAGGGGGTTAGTGGTTGTCTGATAGACAGAGCCGATACCACCGGTAGCCATCATCGTCACGCGCGAAAGGAAGGTCTCTATTTCGTTGGTTTCCTGATCGAGAATATATGCACCGTAACATTCAATGCCCGGCGTATGCCTTGTGACCACCTTTCCCAAATGATGCTGCGTGAGTATCTCAATGGCAAAATGATGATCATACACATCAATATTCGGATGATTGCGGATGGTATCAATCAGACTGATCTGAATCTCCGCACCAGTACTGTCTTTGTGGTGAAGGATACGAAATTCGGAATGGCCTCCCTCACGATGTAGGTCGAAGTTACCCTTCTCATCTTTATCGAAATCCACTCCCCAGCTAATCAGCTCTTTTATCTGGGCAGGAGCCTCCCGCACCACTTTCTCTACCACCCTGGCGTCACATAGTCCGCCACCAGCATCCAGTGTGTCGGAAATATGATTCTCGAAATTATCCCATGGATTTGTTACGGAAGCAATTCCACCCTGTGCGTAATATGTATTGGCATCTTCGAGCGGGTTTTTCGCCACTATCGCAACCTTGCCCTGCTTTGCCACTTTCAAGGCATAGCTCATTCCGGCAATGCCGGAACCAATCACCAGAAAATCGTATCTCTGAACCATTTTCTCTCTGTTTGATTATTATGGTACAAATTTAAATAATTATTGCGGTTTTAGCAGCACTAACCGGTAATTTCATACGATCAGTCCATTATTAGACATCACTCCGGCATAAAACGCAAACATAGTTAAAATTTGCTCAATTATTTGTAAATATAATCCAATTTGTTTCCTTTGTATAAAGTCGAAAGGTGGCTCTTTAGCATCAACTTATTCAATGAAACCGACTGTTGCAATATCTCATCATGTTACCGGATTTATCGCCTGCTCGCTAAAGTAAGATATTTTTAATGTTTCAGACTTTTTCTCGCTATGGCTTAACAAAAAAACGTTCCATACACCTTAATAAATAAAATAATCGTATGAAAAACTTATCGGTCATTCTGCTGTTATTTTGCCTTTCCTCCGGTCTGAACCTCTTTTCAGGAAATATTAAACAGCAGCCAAACCCCACACTAGTGATTAGAGGTAGGGTCCTTGGCGGCGACACAAACCAGCCGCTGGTAAATGCAAGCATCTCTGTAGCACACGAAAATGTATCGAGTGTAACGAATCAGGATGGCTATTTTTCCATACGAATTTCGGCCTCCGCAGAGAATTCAAAACTGGTCATCCGTCATCTGGGATACGAGAACATGGAGATCCCTATTAACACACTGATCGACACTCCAAACAATCATATCGCTCTGCAAGCTTCACCCATCGAATTAAGTGAGATCCTGGTTGTTTCAGGCGACGGGGTAAATTTAGTTCGTGAGGCCCTGCAACGTATTCCCGAAAATTACCCGTCCGACCCAAATATGATGGTGGCTTTCTATCGCGAATCGATAGAGAAGGGATCTAACTACATCTCTCTTGTAGAGGCAGTACTGGATGTATACAAAGCATCCTACAGGTCCTACAGCAACGATCAGGCCCGGATTTATATTGGGAGGAAAGCTACTGATATTTCTCCCCGTGATACGGTTTTGCTGAAGTTTCAGGGAGGTATAAGCGATGCACTGATGCTCGATATTGCCAAATACCCCGAAATAGTCTTCGGCACTGATGGATCAGAATACACTTATCATATAAATGGTTTGATCAATATCAACAATAAACCCCACTATATTATCTCCTTTGAGCCCTATGCAGGTATAGATGATATCCTCTTCCGAGGGAATATCTACCTGGACGCTGAATCTCTTGCTTTCGCCCGCATGGAGTTTAATATGAATGTGGAAGAGCGGAAAGATGCATCTTCAATTTTTATCAGAAAAAAACCCCGGAAAATGCGTGTTGAGGTAAGAGAAGCACATTATGTGGTGGACTATATTGAAAATGACGGGAAATGGTATTTTAATTACAGCAGTACCGAGGTGGGGTTCCGTGTGAGGTGGACCAACCGGTTCTTTGGGCTGTTTGCCACATCTTATACCATTGGTTCTGAAATAGCCGTTACTGACAGGTACAACGACAATGTGGTGAAGTTCCCCCGTAAAGAGCGCATCCGTTCCACTGATGTGATTGCAGAGCGAGTGGAATATTTCATGGATCCCAATTTTTGGGGTGAATATAATGTTATTGAACCTGATCAGCAGATCACGGATGCAATTAAAAGATTAAGTGGCAAATTAAGGAGACGTAGTGAATAAAAATTGAAAACTGTTTGTAATTAAAAAATTTAGAAGTATCTTTGCCTCCCAAAAGTTTTTTTAAACGTAATATTTTACAAACAAGTATGTATTTAGATTCTACTAAAAAGAAAGAAATCTTTGCAAAACACGGAAAGTCTAACACTGATACTGGCTCATCTGAAGCGCAGATAGCATTGTTTTCATACCGTATTTCGCATTTGACTGGACATTTGAAGTCAAACAAAAAAGATTATAACACGGAAAGAGCATTGAGAATTCTGGTGGGTAAACGTCGTCGTTTACTCGATTACCTGGTCGAAACAGATATTGAAAGATATCGTGCAATTATCAAAGAGTTGGGTATTAGAAAATAATTTTCTCAAAGAAACAACGAAAGAGGGTAGAATCACGGTTCTATCCTCTTTTTTTATATACAGATGCAACAATCATTATAACAGAACAATAATGAAATTAGGCAAGACAAGATGCTTAAGAACTATGTTTTATAATATGTTTATTTTTTTTGCACATTCAATATAGTCCGTTATCTTTGCATCGATAACCTAAAACAATCTTTTTTACCTTATCGCTGATACCACGTTAACCAATACAAAAGAGGCCTTCTCGTTCGAGGTGGCCTCTTTTCTTATTGTCTGCTTGTCTATTTTTGTGTGCGGATATATTCGGTTGCACTAAGTGCTGCAATTGTTCCGTCACTCACGGCGGTAGTGATCTGACGGTAACGTTTCACCACACAGTCCCCCGCCGCATAAACACCCGGCAGGTTGGTCTTCATTGTATGATCCACAACAAATTCACCGCTATGGCTGGTTTCTACCAATTCCCTGAAAGCTTCAGTGTTGGGTATGTAACCAATAAAGACAAAGACACCATCGGTCTCCAGCTCGGAGATCTCACCCGATTTGAGGTGCTCTACCCTTACCTTCTTCAGCGACTCTTCTCCAATGTACTCCCTCAGCTCCGACTCCATGATAAAGCTTATCTTGGGATTGCGTTCCGCCTCTTCCACTGC
>JAENWZ010000355.1 GCA_016649795.1 Proteiniphilum sp.
AGGTACCATAGAGCTTGTCGCTCTGCACAACAATCAGGAAGCTGTTCTCCTCATCATCATGATCGGCTACGCCGTAGATCTTCCCGGGAAAATGTTCTCTGACCCCGGCATCGATCTTCTTGTAGAGGTCACTCACCGGCACCACCTCCGTTTTCTCACCCTGGTAACTGAAATAATCGATCTCATAGTTTCTTTTGCGGGACATGCCCATGTCGGATAGATCATATTCCGGATGGGAGAAAATCTCACTGATCACCTTGTTCTCTTTCAGGTCGTAGAGCTGAACGGCTGTCTTATCACTCCCGAGGTTGCTGATCACGTAGGCATCATCCGGATCGGGAGAGGTGTAATTGAAGGCAATAATGCCGAAGCTGTCATCCCAGTTCATCTTTTTCTTCAGCTCAAAAGCATCTGTATCCCTGTTCCTGTAGTAAAACTCCATCTCCACACCGTTCACCATGCGGGTGTAACCGCGCAGGTCGCCCTCCTTGTCAAAGTCATAGCCCTGTATGGGATTGGCGGGGTCGCTGTTCTCGTAGAGTCTCTCCAGGTCGCCGGTAACGACGTTCAGCTTGTAGGGTTCAAATACCTGCGGGTTCTCCCTGTTCATGGAGATGATGATGTAATCCTTCTGCTCCTTCAGGAGAGAGAGGATGCCGGCCCTCACATTCTCGAAGGGAGTCAGGTCGAGGGAATTACTCCCATCCAGGTTGGCAGCATAGATATGATAGTTCTCATTACCACCCCTGTCCATCATATAGAAGAGGCGCTCATCGTTGACCCATCCGTAACCTTTGATCGGTTCCTCTTTCTCTTCGATGACACGGGTCACCTCACCTGTGGTGATCTCCTTTATATAGACATGATTTTTCAATCCATCCTTCTCCATATAGGAGAGATATCTGCCGTTGGGTGAGAGCCGGAAGGAGGAAGCTTTTGGTCGTGCGAAATAATCGCTGACGCTGTACTTGTATGCTCCTTTATCGTAACCTATCAGCTCCTGCAGCTCCTCATCGGAAGAGACCAGCGCAGGATTACCCGGCAGTTTGCTCTCAAACCGTTTTAATGTGAGAGGAAGACTCATCCCGGCCTGCTCGTAAATTCCCAAGATGCTGTCGCCCTGCAGTTCGCCGTAGTAGGCAATCTGAGCAGCTGACACCTTCAACGTTACGCTGTTTCCCGACAGTTCCACCCGGTCAACCTCAATACCTGCTGCACCCTGCATGGGTACATCCATCGTTCCCGATAATCCTTCCTCCTCCGGGGTTATGTGAAATATCAACTCCAGATCCACTCCCTGCACCGACAGTAGACCTTTCCAGTCTCCATCAATCCGCTGTGCATTTACCATCATTGTTGTTGTAATTACGGCGAACAGTACGCCTAGTTTCTGTTTCATAAGTTGAAGTTTTTAATTAATCCAACAGTAGTGATACAATGGCAAAATTAGTAAAAAATTGATTAACACCAGCCAAAATATATCTGAAATCTATTGAATGTGAACGATTAAGGGAATGATAATCCGTTATCACCCCCTTCAATTGCATATCAATTATCCTTCACTGGCATAGAAAATGCTTTTAGATGTATTGACCATCCAATGTTATTTTCTATTCAATTGTATGCTTTCTCACCATGTTCGAAATAGTCCAGTCCAATCTCTTCTTCTTTCGCACTTACGCGAATACCGATCGTATATTTCAGGATGGCAAACAGGACTGTTCCTGCGATACCTGCCCATGCCGCAATGGCAAGCACGCCTATAAGCTGGCTGATCAACAGGCTGGCATCACCACCATAAAACAATCCGGGCAAGTCGGAGCTGGCGGAGAACAGCCCCACCATCAGTGTGCCGAAAGCACCACAGACACCATG
>JAENWZ010000394.1 GCA_016649795.1 Proteiniphilum sp.
CCCCAATAGTAGGTATCCCACCCTTTGCTCCGATTGTATCTCCTTCCCTCCATCTCCACCTCCTCCATCTCAGTGCCAATGAGTCCGTAGAAAAACCCGCTCCTCTGCGGGAAGGAGAGTGCCAGCTCTTTGGTGAGCGCTGCTTTTTCCATCAGCTCTCTGTTGCCTGTACGTCTCGCGTAGCGGAATAGTCCACTGGCAGAACGCAACGAGCTGAACCACGCCTGGTTCCATACAGAGCGGAACTCACGTTCATTCACCTCTCCCTGATAGTTGGGGCTCTGCGTTGTGTTGACAATAAAAACAGCTGCACCCACCCTGTTCCCATTCAGTTCAAACTCCTGCCATACAGCATCGGCCCAGCTGTTGAACGCCCAATTGTAGGTATGCTTCACATAGGTCTCCAGCTCTCCTGCCACCGGGCTCCCTGCTTTAAAGAGAGGGTGTCCCCAGCGGCTCCAGATAAAATCGAGCGGTTTTCTGAATGGATTAACCAGAACAGCCGCATCGGAATAATGCATCAGATAAAACCCAATCTCCACTTCACCCTCCGGATAGATTGCCCCCGGCTCCCGGTGAAACAGAACGTGCTCCGCCACGCTGCTGTTGCTCATACCCAGTATCAGCCGGTTATTGGGTGCATCCAGATCGAGATACCATCTTACGGCTGTTCCTTTTTGCATGATATCCAGATCGGGTAGGAGTGCTATCATCTGCTTATCGTCAGACATGATAAGGGCAGGCGAGCGAAAAACATGCTGATCGACGATATGTCTCTCTGTAGGTGTCAGATGAGGTGACCAGTGAAAGGAAGGAGAAAAGCCCGGTGTGATCGTCAGCTGCCAGTCGTCCTGTTGAATTGACTGTTCCACGGTAAAGGTGATTTTCAGATGAACGATGTTTTTATCGAGCACCGTTACCTCTATTTTTCCTACATCACTCCCCAGATAATCATATTCTATTTCATGAATGCTGTTCTCAAAAGGAAGAGACGTTTTTTTAACAAGAATGCTCTTTCGTGGTATGCACGTTTCCTGCGCCTTGAGCACTGAAAATGAGATAACCACTCCGATTATTGCAATAAAAAAACCTCTCTTCATAAGTAAATCAATCTATTCGTTCCAGTGTTATCAAAGTAAGCTCGAACAGGTTGGCTTCTCCGTTGTCTCGTAAATGTACCGTGATCGAGTTTGTCTGAGGGGTAAGTTGAATATCACCTACATGCACGTTCTCCCGGTATCCATCGGTAACGGTTTTGGTTGATACCCAGTCAGAGAGCTGATTCTGACGTTACCATATCTGGAAATCTGCTCCTTTGGGTCCCTCGTGATAATTGAGCAGCACCCTGTACCTGCCTTCCGGCACATCGGTCAACATCACCCTTACGGCACCCTTACCAAAAGAGGTGATGCCAAGACCCCTGTCCAGGATGACCTGCAC
>JAENWZ010000184.1 GCA_016649795.1 Proteiniphilum sp.
CACTGATAGAGAGCGGCTGTCCTGTGATACCCCGGAAGGCGAACTCACCAAAGCTACCCGCATCGGTAGTGGCTATCTGACCCAGGGGCGTTGCTCCCGAGTAACCGTCGATCACCGTCCCCTCACCCATGCCAAAGGTATTGGCTGTGCGTACCCATACCTGGTCGCCCGACATCTTCGTAGGATAAGAGAAGAAGAGGAACGCACGCGCAATCAGCGCCACGTTGAATATATTGTATCCGGTACCGCCGAACACCTCCTTGGCAAAGATCACGGAGAAGGCCACAGCGATGGCCACCATCCACAACGGTGTGTCGATAGGTACGATCATCGGGATCAGCATCCCTGACACCAGGTAGCCCTCGGCCACCTCTTCCTTCTTCACCTGCGCCATGGCAAACTCAATACCCAGCCCCACCACGTAGGAGACCACGATCAGCGGCAGCATGGCAATAAGCCCGTAAACAAACCGTGTGAGCAGGGTCACATCCTGACCGATGGCCATATAGTGTTGCAGTCCCACATTGTACATACCCACCAGCAATGCCGGCACTAATGCAACAACCACAAGGATCATCGTGCGCTTCGAGTCGCGCGCATCGTGAATATGCACTCCCGTCTTCGATGTACTGTTGGGCACGAAAAGGAATGTTTCAAATGCACCGTACGTTGAATAGAGCCAATGCAGTTTACCGCCTTCCTCGAAATTTGGTTTTATCTTATCAAGATACTTTCTTAACGCTTTCAAAGTTCTATGTTTTAGTAATTATTATTCTTTGTTGCACAGAGCACCGTTACTCCATCTCTTTACGAAGCATTTCCAGTCCCGTACGCACAATATGCTGTAACTCCAGCTTGGAGGTATCCACAAACTCGCAGAGGGCGAAATCCTCGGGTGCAACCTCATAAATACCCAGTGCTTCCATCTTATCTATATTGAAGGCAATGATCGATTTGATCAGCTGCTCGGGGTAGATATCCATCGGAAACACCTTGTCATATTCATTGGAGACAATGATCGCACGGGGACCACCCTTCAGACGGGCATCCACACGATAGGCTTTCTTCAGCGTGGGGTAAGTGCAGCCGGCACTGTATTTCGCGGGTGATAACGATGCCCAGCCGAACGCCTCGTGAACATCATCCCCTTCGGGTATCACCGTCACCTGTGAATCGTAGGCACGAAGCACTCCGTTCTCATCGATCTTACGTCCTGTGAGCGGGTTGCCGCTGATATATCTTAACGAGATGCCTTCGGTCACGTTATTGCTGAAGAGTGACTTCAGCTCGGTGCCTATCACCATCTGGTAATAACCTGTCTGCTTCACTTCCGAGCCGGTGAGTGCCACCGTGCGTATCATATCCACGATACCTTTGCTGAACAGACGGCCGATGATCACCACATCCAAAGCGTTCAGCGTCCATACTGTCTCTCCCCGGTTCACCGGTTTAAGCTTATTGATCTGCACACCCACGTTCCCTGCCGGGTGCGGTCCGTCGAACTCGGTGATCACCACGTTTTTTGCTTCACACAATCCTTTGTTCGTAGTCTTCTTACCTATAGAGAGATAGACCTTGCCGGCAGTGAGTTTCGCCAGTGCGTCCAACCCTGCCTGCAGCTCTTCCTCCTGACCGTTGAGCACGAAATCATAGGAGGGTGCCAACGGTGCACTGTCGAGGGCGGTGACGAAGATGTCACGCGGTTGTTTGTCGGGGGCAGCCGCCACATCGTAGGGCCGTCGTCTGATCAGAAACCATATCCCTGCATCGAGGATCGATCTCTTCACCTCATCCCCTGAGAGTGAGGCAACACTCTTCTTGCCAAAATCCTCATAGAGGTTGCTGCTGTCGGCCTTGATCACAATGTTAAGGATACGGCGTTTCGCACCGCGCTCAATCTCTGTGATCACACCGCTTACGGGTGATGCAAAAAGCATGTCGGCATGGTTCTTTTCGTAGAACAGGGCTGTCCCGGCTTTAACGGTATCACCCACCTTTACGGCTAACTTGGGAGTAATGCCATGAAAATCTTCCGGACAAATTCTCACAAATTCGCTCGTGATTCTGCCCCTCAGCGTCTCTTCCGACACTCCGAGCAACGGGATCTGTAAGCCTTTCTTAATTTTTATTCGATTAGCCATATAGTTTATAATAAATAACCTTGCTTGTATTCTTATTGAATAACCAATTCTATATCAGAAGGTTTATGGTTAGCTGTGATTGAATAACGGAGGTTTGCTCTTTTAAGAACGCAAAGATACATCATTTCCAAAGAAAAAAAGAAAATTCTGAAGAGAAATAGAGAAAAAAATCCGTATTGGAATTTTACTCACTCTGCAGTATTTTCTTTGAATTATTTCATGGGTGAGAGGGTTGTTACTTCTCCACTATCCCCGCCATCTCAGGGTCGATCATCACACGTCCGCAGTATTCGCAAACAATGATTTTCTTCCCCAGTTTGATGTCCATCTGTTTCTGTGGCGGGATCTTATTGAAGCATCCGCCGCAGGCACCACGCTGAATGGGCACGATTCCCAGCCCGTTGCGGGCATTCTTGCGAATACGCTTGAAAGCCATCAACAGACGTGGTTCGATCGTTGTCTCGGTCTTCTTGGCTTTTTCGCGTATCTTCTCTTCCGCTGCTTTTGTCTCAGAGACAATGTCATCCAACTCTTTTTTCTTGTGCTCCAGGTCGGAGGTCTTATCTTTCAGCAGGATGTTAGCTGCATCAATCTGCTCCTTGGTAAGTGTTGCCTTCAGTGACTGCTCGCGGATATGTTTTTCGGAGAGCTCAATCTCCAGCGTCTCAAACTCAATCTCCTTCGAGAGATGGTCATACTCCTTGCTGTTACGTACATTGTCGAGCTGCTTATTGTACTTCTCAATTTTCGCCTTGCTGGTTTCGATCTTGCCCTTTTGCATCGCCGAATTTTCCTCCAGCTGCTTCAACTCCAGCTCGAAGTTGTTGATACGGGTACCCAAACCGGCGATCTCATCATCCAGGTCGGCCACCTCAAGGGGCAGCTCGCCGCGCAATGTTTTTATTCGGTCTATTTCCGACAGATAAGATTGAAGCTTGTGGAGCGATTTCAGTTTGTATTCCACTGAAACTTCCACTTCTGCACTTTTTTTTCTTGTTGCCATAATCAAAGATTTTATATGATGTTTATTCTGTTTCGGTGAAAACTACTGCCGCGCTGCACGACAGATAGATTGAATAAAAAATGCAGTAATCAAACGATGGTGAGGTCGTTTCATTACCACATTCCTGTAACTGCGGGAACAAGTCAGACCGCTTTCTTTTACAGATATTTAACCGGGTTCGAGTCGAATGCCGATTTATGTAGTGCAAAGGTAGGATATTTTTTCGAGATAAGATCGAAAAAGATCTCTTTTGTGCAAATTTCCGATTCGTAATGGCCTACCACTGCGAGCAATATCCGTCCCTCCACATCGTAGAAGTCATTGTACCTGGCCTCGCCCGTAATGAATGCGTCGGCACCGTAGCTGATGGCCCGGGGGATCAGAAAAGCCCCTGCGCCGCCGCAGATGGCCACATCGCGGATATCTTTGCCTTCAATCTTCGTGTGGCGGATGGTGGGCAGGTTAAAAATATCCTTCAGCAGATAGAGGAACTCCTGCTCCGGCATCGCCTCGGGAAGAACGCCCACGATCCCGCTGCCGCTGCTGCCCCATTCGTTCATAATAGGATAAAGGTCAAAAACCGGCTCCTCATAGGGATGTACCGCCAACAACGCGCGCAGCACCTCTTCCTTCTTCATGACGGGGATCACAGTTTCGATCCTCACCTCCGGCTCAAAATGGAATGTATCTATCTCTCCCGTATGCGGATTGGCCCCTTCGCGGGGACGGAAAGAGCCTTCACCCGACAGATTGTAACTACAGCTGTCGTAATTGCCTATATGACCCGCGCCGGCGTTGAACAGTGCGTTTCTTACGCTGTCGGCATGCTGCACGGGAACCGTGGTGACAAACTTGAGCAGGGCGTTCTCTTTCGGCTGGAGGATTTTCACGTTCTGCAGCTCGAGCATCTCCGCCAGCTTGTAGTTGACTCCCCCCTCGGCATTGTCAAGGTTGGTATGGGCGGCATAGAGCGCGATATCGTTCCTGATGGCCGCCATCATGCACCTTTCCACGTAGTTTTTTCCGGTGAGTGATTTGAAAGGACGGAATGCGAGCGGGTGATGAGAGATGATAAGATTACACCCCAACGACATAGCCTCCTCTATCACGTTCTCCGTTACATCTATCGAGAGGAGAGCTCCTGTTGCCTCCCTGGCGGGATCGCCCACCTGCAGGCCGCTGTTGTCATAATCTTCCTGCAGCGGCAACGGTGCAACCTGTTCGATCAATTGGATAATTTCTTTTATACGCATAACGAAACCGGTTTACTTGGAGTAAAAAAATCACCTATTTAACAGGGAAGATCTTCTGCATGGTGTCGGCAAAGATAGCCCCCATACGACGTTGAATGTATTTATCCTTGCCTTGTTGGGGATGCCAGCCGAAGGTCTCTCCCTCTATCTCCTGCTTGTCACCCGTAAACAGTCGGTTCACCTGCTCGCCGGTGACAGGGTGAAGTGCGTTTTTGGAGAAACCGATATACTCGTCGAACTCCACCACGGGGAATCCCCATTTATCTGCCAGCTGTCTAATGGTAGTGTTGTACAAAACACGCCCGTCGTGCCAGTCGGTGCAGAGCACAATCACGGCAGGTTTACCGGAGCGGCTGTTGTAATACTTCGATGTCTCGTCAAATTTAAGGTTATAACACTCCGTGAGGTAGCGCTTAATCACATAATCGAATCCCGCAGCATACTTGGTGCGGTCGAAGGGCAGCGCGTAGTCGCCGTATTTCGGCTTCAGCTGCGACTCATCAAACACATCTCTGTTGTGTACCTGCATAATCA
>JAENWZ010000037.1 GCA_016649795.1 Proteiniphilum sp.
CTGATACAGTAAAACGTGAGCCCGGACACGGTTTTAATCCCTGTTTTGGAAATAATATTCTTTCGGTGTGTCAGCACCGTATTATGACTGATGTTCAGCTCCTCAGCGATCTCTTTGTTGAGATAACCCTGCACTATGAGTCGCAAAATCTCCGTTTCACGGTTCGTCAGCTGCCTATCGTTATTGTTCTGCTGATGCTCATGGGAGATAGTGTGTTGTAGTTGGCGCATGCCTGATAAGTCCAGCTCATTCAGTTTTGGGCGGAGCACTTTGTTCCGCAGCCTGTTGTGTGCAGCCAGATCTTTCTCCAATGAATGAATAGAAAAGACGACAGCATAAATAAGGTTCTGATTGTACGCTTTCGAAAGATGCCTGATAAGAATATTCTTCAGGTCGTGCAGCAGATCATCAGGTAACTCCTCATTATAATCAGCCACTTTTTGCAGATAATTGGTCATCCGCTCCTTGAATTGAAGAAACAACAGGCGAAGCATTCCCAGCTCTTTGTTTTCAGCGCCGCTGATGGCGATAAAGGCATTCAGGTGCTTCTCTATGTTAGGCACCAGTTCATGGATGTAGTTGTCCACCGTATGATGGAAATAATCTGCAATCAATCCCGTGTCGAAGAGGGCAAGAGAGGCATCCGGGACGCAGGTCTCATCGAGATAGACATTGAGTACTATGAGTATAAAGTCTATATTCAGGTGATGTTCAATACAGAGATCCGACACCGTTTTATCACCTACACCGAGCCGTATTCCAAAACGGTTCAGCACGGGGATCAGCTCATTGTGCTCAGTCAGCACATCAGCCATCACACTCTGTGGATTCAGCAATGTCATTTTCTTCTCTCTTTAGTCAGCTTTGGTTCGTGAGGCAAAATTACGATTTCTCCGGTGTTCCCTGTAGAAATGAGTGATTGCATCCAGCGGATGCCGAAACAGCATTCGCGGTCCAGCCATTCGCATCACCTCTTTTATCTTCAGGCGCATATCGTTCTTATAACAATGGACTGAGCAAAAGCCACAGGTTGGTTTATCTTCACCAAAAGGGCACTGCTCCAGTCGCCGCAGGGCGTACGCACGCAATGTTATGCATTCCTCGCACAGTCCCTCTGCGGAGCCGTGTATGGAACTACAATAGATAGCGATCATTTTGCTTACGACTTTTTTTTCCCTTTCGTTCATCTGTTCTCCCTGAATCGAAGCGTAAAAATAGCGATTTTCTTTCTCCTTGCCAAACAGAATCTGCTTATTTCTGTTTAGACATCAGATAATCACCGCCGGGGGTCTCCTCGATATAATACCCTTCATTCAGTTCAATGATCCATCCTTCGCCTGTAACCCTCTTCTTGGTAATCTCGAGCGGTTCCGAGACGATCACCCAACGCCAGTCTGACCTGAGCAGTGCCCCACCCCCCTCCACAGTGAGTATACCCCATTTATCGCTTATCTGGATGGTGTGATAGACCGTTCCCTCATCCTCATCAAGAGGAATCAGGTTATGCAGATCGAACGACATGTTCATATCCTCCAGTCTTATCTCCAGATGAGGCTCATCGAGAAACTTCTTCCTGTAGATATCGAGACGCGCGCTGTTCGATAATTCTCTTTTCATCTCCGCATCAGCAATCACTCTCCCATTGTACTCCTCTGCCAGCTGTTTCACGTAGGTCTGCAACAGGATACGCTTATCCATGCCGAAAGCTTCCGAGAAAAATTCCGTCAGATCGCTCTCCGACTCAATCTTTTTGTTCCAGTGATTATCTTTCTGATAAAGGAAGAAACCATATACAGGCAGGGTTTCGTATGCAAAGGTACGAACATAGGTAAGGGTCTTCTCAAAATCGGTGAGACGTTTGATCAGATACTCCCTCCATTGCCATTTATCACGTCCGCTCATCATCTGACCTGTGTAGGTGGCAAGCCCCTCCAGCAGCTCCAGGCTGTTCTCAGCCGCCTCAGCTCCCCTGTAAAGCTGATGGCGGAATTTTCTGAATATTAAAGCGTTGCGCAGATGCTCCTCAGCCCTGGTATATCTCCGGGCTCTCAGCGCCTCCTGCAACGCAGCCAGCTCAAGGCGCAGATAGATCCGTCCGTCCCTGTGGTCCAGATGACCGTTCTCCTCCAGCCGGAAGTGAAAGCCAAGTGATGACTGCGCAGAGTGAAACAATTCATGGGTGATGAGATCCACACGGTCAAATCTCTGCCGGGGCAATGGCAGTTTCACCATCGCCCAATGTATGCCGCTCCACTCATGATCGGTGTTGGCAATAGTGATTTCTTTGGGTAATATTCCTCTGTAGATACCGTTATTCGGGGAGAGGTGCCCCTCCCTGTCCGGAACATTGGCATAGACCTCCCTGCTGTCGGGGTCAACAATAAGTATGGGCCCGTAAATATCTTTATCCCAGAGCGCTTTGTGCCTGCTGGTTGCCTCTTTCACCTGTGCGAAATAGATTGATACACTATCAGCAGAGACCTCCAGACAGTTAGCGCTGATTGCTTCCGCGAACAGGATCATCAGCCATATGCCAATAAATTTTTGCATGCTGTAAAAGGTCTTTATTGTAACCTTGTTCTTTATTATTTTTTCATCACCTTTGCCGACAGTCGTGTGACCCATTTTCTCGGTATAAAACGGATGGCAAAAGGGGCCACTTTGTTCATAGCACCGTGAATAACTGTAGATTTACCCTTCATCATGGCGCGATACCCCAGCAAGGCCACCTCTCCGGCATCGGCTATCTTCACGTTTTTCACAAGCTGCCCCGCGTTCATTTTCGATTCCTCCCCGAAATGGGTGTCGGTAGGTCCGGGACAGAGCGTGGTGACGGTGATATGATCCTTTTTAAATTCGTTCCCGATCGCCTCCGACAGATGGAGAACGAACGATTTCGTAGCGAAGTAAACCGCCATCATCGGCCCGGGCTGAAACGCTGCCGTGGATGAGATGTTCAGTATTCTCCCCGGTTTGCGTCCGCTCCAGTCCCGGGCATAGAGGTGTGTCAGATGGGTGAGTGTGGTCACGTTGAGGGCGATCATCTTCTCATAACGCTCCCAGAGGGTATCGGTAAAAGCACCATAGTCGCCAAAACCGGCATTGTTCACCAGGTAATCAACATCAATCCCTCGCCCTTTTATCTCATCGAACAATGAGTGTGCCGCATCAGGCAGAGAAAGATCTTTCACAATTATCAGCACGGAGACAGCATGCCTGCTTCCCAGCTCCTCCTGCAACTGTCTCAACTCCCTCTCACTGCGGGCGACCAGCACCACATCGCATCTGTTCTCCGCAAAAAGAGAGGCCAGTTCCCTGCCAATCCCTTTGGATGCTCCGGTTATTAACGCCGTTTTATTCATTCATCCAATCTATTTAAAACAAAATTAAACTATTTTTCCTCACCTGTGTCACAGATGAAGATTTTTTTAGCGCTCACCCTAAATCAGGTCCGCTTGCGCGATTTGTCTATCCGAAGAAATATAAAGAGTAGGATGGTGAACCCCCAGAGCGATGAACCGCCATAGCTGAAGAATGGCAGGGGTATACCAATTACAGGCATGATGCCGATGACCATGCCGACGTTGATGATCAGGTGAAACAGAAAAACACTCACCACAGCATAGCCATAGACACGTCCGAAGAGTGTTGTCTGGCGCTCCGCCAGATGGAGCAGACGAAGCACGAATATCAAAAGAAGAAGCAATATAATGGTGGAACCGATAAACCCATGCTCCTCACCTATGGTGCAGAAAATAAAATCGGTATCCTGCTCGGGCACGTACTTCAATTTCGTCTGGGTGCCATTGAGAAATCCTTTCCCTGTGAACCCTCCCGAGCCAATGGCAATTTTCGACTGCCCCACATGATAACCGGCGCCGCTCAGATCCTGCTCCATCCCCAGTGTCACCTTGATACGCATCTGTTGATGCGGCTGCAGCACGTCGTTAAAGACATACTCCACCGATTCGAGAAAGGCAAAGGAGCTGACCAGGAACAGGAAGATATAGATATAGCTCTTCCTGCGGTACCGGAAAAAGAGGTAAAGCAGATAGAGGGCTGTCACCGACAGAGCAATGATGGCTATCACTCCCCAGTCGATCATTACCGAAGAGAGAGAGACGATATAAGCTATCAGGAATGTTGTGGCAGCCAGGAGAAGAATCATAAAGAAAACATCACTCCGTTTCATATAACTCCACACCAGCGAGGCGGTGAAAATAATAATCACGAGGATAGTAAAGAACTCCCCCTCCGAAATAATGCCTATCTGACCGTCGGAGAACTTGATTCCCAGAATAAAGTAGATGATAGCGGCAACACCTATGAAGAGGAATCCTCCGGGAAGCCCTTCCCTGTAGAGCACCAGAATAAAACTGAGGTAAACGAGTGCCGTTCCTGTCTCGCTCTGTGCAATCACCAGAAACACCGGCAACAGGATAATAGCAGAGACTATCAACAGGTTCCTCCTATCCATCAGACGGAAGCCGTAGGAGTTGAACACCTTGCCCAGCGCCAGGGCAATGATAAACTTCATGAATTCGGCCGGTTGCAGTCGCACCGGTCCTATGATCAGCCATGAACGGGAACCGTTGATCTCTTTGGCTACCAGAAGGGTGACAAGCAGTAGCCCTATCCCTACCAGGTAAAAGAGAAAAGCGTAGGTCTCGTAGAACCGCACATCGATCTTTATCAGGGCGAAAGCGAGAAGCAGTGATGTCCCCATCCATACAAGCTGCATGCCTGCTCTGCCCGACAGGTCGAACAGCCCGGCAGCGTTCTCCAGGTCATAGCTCGCAGCGTAAATATTGAGCCATCCAAGCAGCACGAAACCAAGGTAAAAGAGGACTGTAATCCAATCCACCATTCCCTTTTCCTCAATCTCATTGCTTCCCTGATAAACCATCGTTATCTCTCTCTTTATATCTTCTTCAACTACTTGACAGGCATGTTTCTTGTATATACATAAGGTAAGATCTCACGATTGATAATGGATTTTTCCAGCCATTGATCACTTTCGGGTATCTCTCCCTGGAAAAACTGCTGCATCATCAGCCGGGCAATAGGTACCGCGTTGGTAGCACCGAACCGTCCGTTCTCCACGATCACCGCGATGGCTACCTGCGGATCATCCTTGGGAGCGAAACCCATAAAGAGTGAGTGGTCGTCGCCATGCGGATTTTCCGCTGTACCGGTTTTACCGCACACCTCCACGAAGGGAGCTAGGTTGATACCACGACAAGTGCCTTTGGTAACCGCATCGGCCATCCCGTCGACGGTTACATCGTAATACTCTCTGTTTATCCCTGATTCATGCCTTGTAGTGAAGCGCTCCTCCAGCACTGCACTCTTTCGTTCCCTCACCACATGAGGTGTATAATAATATCCCCTGTTGGCAATCAGGGCCGACAGATTAGCCAGCTGGAGAGGTGTAACGAGGATCTCTCCCTGCCCGATGGCAACAGAGATGATATTGTGCGCGTTCCAGCGATCGGTCTTCAAGACTTTGGAATAAAATTTACTGTTAGGGATAAATCCTCTTTTTTCCGAAGGCAAATCCACACCCAGAGGGTATCCAAGTCCCATCTTCACCAGATGATCCTTCCATATATCGAATGCCTCTCCCACTGTTGCATATTTGCTTCTGTTACTAAGCATACCATTCAGTCCGTAACAAAAGAATGAGTTACAGGAGGTGGAGAGTGCGTACTGAATGGCCAGAGGTGAGCCATGACCGTGACAGGCGGGGCGACCGCCCAGCGGGGGATAACCTCCGTAACAAGAATATCTTGATTCTGTAGTGATGACGCCTTCCTGCAGAAAAATAAGTCCCTGTGTAGGCTTGAATGTCGACCCGGGGGGGTATGTACCTGCAATAGCTCTGTTAATCAGAGGTTTGTAGGGATTGTTCTCAAGTGATTGATAGTTGGCACTGAATGCCTTGCCGGTCAGCAGCGATGGATCGTAGGTCGGAGCAGAGATCATGCAAAGGATCTCCCCCGTTTTGGGTTCAATCATCACGATACTCCCCACCTTGTTGTGCATCAGCTGCTCACCATAAGCCTGCAACGCTATATCTATGCCCAGGGTAAGATCTCTCCCCGACACCGGTGCTTTGTCCTGTCTGCCATCTTCATAGCGTCCCTGCACCCTGCCATGCGCATCCCGCAGAAGTATCTCCACTCCTTTCTCTCCACGCAGATCCTCCTCGTGCGATAGCTCGATCCCCGATTTGCCGACATAATCACCACGCACATAATAGGGATCGGCAGCCATCTTGTTTTTGTCCACCTCTGCCACGTAGCCAAGGATAAGTCCCATATTCGGGTAATTATATTGTCGTTCGGTACGGCTCTGGATATATATTCCCGGGAACTTGTACAATTTCTCTTGCAACAAGCCATACTCTTCCACATCGAGCTGCGAGAGGAACAGCTGTGGGGTGTAGGATGAATAGCCCGGATTCTTTCGCCGGTCTCTCATCCCGGCATTCAATAGGTGAAAACGCTCCATATCCAGATTCAGCGTCCTGCAGAAATCGAGTGTATCGAACTGATCCATCTCCCTTACAACCATCATCACATCATACGTGGGCCGGTTGTAGACCAGCAGGTTTCCCTTTCTGTCATATATGGCTCCTCTTGCCGGGTAGAGTTGTCTGCGAAGGAAGGCGTTACTGTCGGCATACTCGCGGTACTGGGGATTCAGCATCTGCAGATTGAAGAGCTGCATCACGTACACGAGAACGAAGAGCAGTGCCACACCGGCAATGATATATCTTCTTTTAGCCAAAGGATTATGTATGCTCACTTTGTTTTCTCTTATACATTAAACTATCCATCGTGATAATGAGCAGAATGGTAATGGCGGCAGAGGTGACAATCCGAAGAAGGGTGCTCTTCAGATTGAAGAGCGTGAACGACTCAATGAAAAAGAGCAAAGTGAGATGCAGGAACACCATAAATATGGTAAATCTGACGAAAGGTCCTGCTGCTGTGTAGATGCCCGGAACAAACTCATCGTACTCCACTTTTTCGAAAAACAGGTTCATGACCGGTTTTCTTAAAGAGGCCACGATGGTGAATGCCGCCGCATTCATGCCGGGTGTATTTAGAAAGATATCAATGATCAGCCCCATCAGGAAAGCCGAGATAATCACGAAAAAGAGGTTCCTGCCCATGGGGAGCTTCAGCAGGAAGTAGCCGTACAAAACAGGAGTGGCCAGTCCGAACAGGCTGATCCTGTTCAGCAACAATACCTGCAGTAGTATCAACATCACAAACAGGGCTATTTCGTAAAGATAACTTAGCTTCATTTTTGTAAAATATCTTCCAGCGCTTTCTGCTCTTCGTAGAACAGATCATTAATCACCAGCACATCCTGCAGCGTGTAAAAATCAGTTGCAAGATGAATGTTGAACGTGTTGAAATTATCATCCCCCGATTCACCCGTCTCACTTACGTAACCGATGATGAGGTTTTTCGGAAAAATACGAGAGAAGCTGGTCAGTACGGTATCCCCTTCATGAAAAGGTTCATGCCTGGGCAGCTCCTGCAATTGTGCCACCCTGATATTCTTACCATCCCAGGATAGGGAGCCGTAGTTTTCGGAGTTCTTCAGCTTGGCACTCAACCGGAACTTGGGATTGATCACGGGGATCACCACCGAGAAGTTGGGTGAGACGTTCGAGACCACTCCCACAACACCTCTCTGCGATATCACCCCCATGTCGGGTTTGATCCCGTTGCTCGCACCTTTGTTGAGCGTGATAAAATTATTCACGCCCGAGAAGCTGAGGTTGACCACTTTCGCGGGGATAAAAACAAATTGTGGCGGACCAACAGAGTCTGCAACAAAAGCGTTCATCCCGACAGAGTCAGACACTTCAACGCTATTATTATCTGCCATGAGTGCATAAAGCGCTTTCTCCAGCTCGGCGTTTTGTTCCAGCAGCAGCTGATTACTCTTCTTCAGAAAGAAAAACGATGTGATGTTATCGGAAGCGGTGTAGAACATACCCGCCACATTATTTGCAGAGGTCAGGTAGACACTGCGCTGATAGGAGTTATGCGTAAAAACGAGATAGAAACTGAATGCAACAAATAGTATTGCAACCAGCCAGTGACTATTTCGTATGATAAAGTTAAAAAGATTACGCATGCAATCCTAAGCCATTGTCAGTGATCATAACCAATAGCTGAAAGCTATAAGCCAACAGCAATTTATCGCATCAAAAAGGTGAATTTATCGATATTCCTCAGGGCGATGCTGGTTCCTAAAGCTACCATGTGCAACGGATCATCCACCATAGTGAACCGAATACCTATCTTTTCTGTTAATCGTTTATCGAGGCCTCTCAGCAATGCACCACCACCCGTGAGGTAGATACCGTTACGCACGATATCGGCATACAACTCGGGAGGGGTCTGTTCCAGTACACTCAGCACGGCAGAATCCACTTTCGATACCGATTTCTCAATACAATGAGCAATCTCCTGATAAGAGACAGGTACATCCATCGGTAGTGAGGTCATGCGGTTAGGTCCGTGAACGACGAAGTCTTCAGGTGGATTATCCAGCTCAGTAAACACGGAGCCTACATTGATCTTTATCTGCTCGGCGGTACGGTCACCCACTTTGATATTGTGCTGACGCCCCATGTAATCCTGGATATCTTCAGTGAAATCATCACCGGCGATCTTGATTGATTTGTTGGAGACGATACCACCCAGTGAGATTACAGCAATCTCGGTTGTTCCACCGCCTATATCTACAATCATGTTTCCTTCGGGTGCTTCCACATCGAGACCTATCCCCAGGGCAGCAGCCATAGGCTCAAAAATCATGTATACATCGCGACCGCCTGCATGTTCGGCCGAGTCGCGCACAGCACGTATCTCCACCTCAGTGCTTCCCGACGGGATACAGATAACCACGCGCAATGAAGGAGAAAAGAGTCCCCCTTTGTTCTTGTTTGCCATTTTAATCATGCCGCGAATCATCTGTTCCGCAGCATTAAAATCGGCAATCACACCATCTCTCAAAGGTCTTACCGTACGTATATTTTCATGTGTTTTACCATGCATCTGTCTCGCTTTCTCGCCCAATGCAATCATCTTGTCGGTTTTGCGATCCAGTGCTACGATGGATGGTTCATCCAGTAGAATCTTCCCTGCATTGTTCACAATAACAGAGTTGGCTGTTCCGAGGTCCAGCGCCAGCTCCTGTGTAAATGAAAATAATCCCATAATATTTCAAGTTTTCAGCGGTCAGCTTTCAGCTTTCAGCTTTTAGTGTTTAATGTTTAAAATGCCTTACACCGGTTGTCACCATGGCAACACCATTACGGTTGCAGTAGTCCACCGATTCAGTATCGCGGATGGAACCACCGGGCTGAATAACGGCAGAGATACCCGCCTTGTGGGCTATCTCCACACAATCGGGGAATGGAAAGAAAGCATCGCTGGCCATCACTGCTCCCCGGAGATCGAAATGAAACGTCCCCGCTTTCCCGATTGCCTGATTCAATGCATCCACTCTCGATGTCTGTCCTGTACCGCTGGCGATGAGCTGTTTGTTCTTAGCCAGCACAATCGCATTCGATTTGGTGTGTTTCACCAGTATATTGGCGAAGAGCAGATCTTCCATCTCTGCTCTGTCGGGATCTTTATCGGTAACCACCTGCAGATTGTCCTCAGCCTGAACACTCAGGTTCTTGTCCTGCACCAGTGCTCCGTTCAGAACAGAACGGTACTGCAGCTTCTGCGTTGCTTTCTCTGCCGATTTAAGCACCAAAATTATACGATTTTTCTTTTGAAACAAAATATCCAGTGCATCTTTATCATAGTCGGGAGCAATCATTACTTCGAAAAAGATGTTGTTGATTACCTCTGCTGCTTCTCTGTCTACCCTTCTGTTGGTCACCACGACACCTCCGAATGCTGATACGGGATCAGCAGCAAGAGCTGCATCCCATGCTTCTTTCACGGTGGGGCGACAAGCCATACCGCAGGCGTTGTTGTGCTTCAGTATGGCAACTGCTGTTTCGTCGAAATCGGAGATGAGGGAAACCGCGGCATCAATATCAAGAAGGTTATTGTAAGAAATCTCCTTCCCGTGCAGCTGCTCGAAGATCTCTTCGAAATCACCATAGAAGGTACCCTGCTGATGCGGATTCTCACCGTAACGCAGATGCTTCCCGTCGTTCAGGGCAACACGTAAGGCCGAACGGTCGTTATTATCGAAATAGCGGAAGATAGCTGAGTCGTATCCCGAAGAGACCTTAAAAGCCTCTTTGGCAAACCGGTATCGATCTTCCATATCGGAGAGACCCTGTTTCTCCTTCAGCAAATCGAGTAGTGGCAAATATTGATTTTTGGAAGCCACGATAATCACATCCTTGTGGTTTTTCGCCGCACCACGAATTAACGAGATGCCGCCTATATCAATCTTTTCAATGATCTCTTCCTCCGAACCACCCGCTGCCACCGTCTCTTCAAACGGATAGAGGTCGACGATCACCAGATCGATAGAGGGTATATCATATGACTTCACCTGTTTTTTATCCGCGTCGTTATCGCGCCGGTATAGGATCCCTCCGAGAATCTTGGGGTGAAGGGTCTTCACCCTGCCTCCCAGAATGGAGGGGTATCCGCTCACCTCCTCCACAGCCTCACACTCGTAACCCAGCGATTCAATAAATTCGCGGGTGCCGCCGGTAGAAATAAATTTGACTCTTAAGCTGTCTAACTCCTGAAGTATCTCCTCTAATCCTTCTTTATGATATACTGAAATGAGGGCTGTTTGAATTTTTTGTGACATCATCTGCCTTTTTGACACGTTATTTTTTTAAAGGAGTACAAAGGTATAAAATCTATCGATCATTATCGAGATTTAGCCCATTAGTTTTGTGAAAAAAAAGCGGGGATCTCACCCATGATGATACCCCCGCATCTGTTCCATAAAAAAAAATTATTTCACTTCCCACCCCAGGGCGCTGGCGCCAAGTACCGCAGCATCGCTCTCTTTGAGATCGGAGAACATCAGTTTCACCTTGTTCTTGAAAATATTGAGCAGGTTTTTCTCCATGCTTTCACGGATGGGGTTCATGATCAGATCACCCGCTTTCGCCAACCCACCGAAGAGTATAATTGCTTCGGGACTGGAGAATGCGATGAAATCGGCAAAGGCCTCACCCAACATCTCACCGGTGAAACGGAAGATCTCTTTCGCCATCTCATCACCTGCCATCGCTGCATCAAACACATCCTTCGAACTGATATCGTCTATAGGAATAGTGCGCAGACGTGTCTGGGCTTCAGGCCTCAACTCCAGGTACTCACGTGCCGTACGTGCCACACCCGTGGCCGAAGTGTAAGCTTCGAGACATCCGGCTCTGCCACAGCCGCAGAGACGACCGTTATGCCTGCGCATGATCACGTGTCCCAGCTCACCGGCAAAGCCGTCATGGCCATACACCATCTGTCCGTTCACCACGATACCGCTACCGACACCTGTCCCCAACGTGATCACGATAAAATCTTTCATACCGCGGGCTGCTCCGTAGGTCATTTCACCAATAGCAGCCGCATTGGCATCGTTGGTGAGCGCTACCGGAATACCTACACGGTCTTCCAGCATCTGAGCGAATGGGATCACTCCCTTCCAGTTCAGATTGGGTGCAAACTCGATACTGCCGGTGAAGTAGTTGCCATTTGGAGTACCTGCACCAATACCCTTGATCTGGTCTTTGGTTGTTGTCTGACTGATGAGGTCCTCAATAAGCTCTGTCAGCTCATCCAGATAGGCTTCTACCCCGGTATGTTTAGATGTTTTAATACTACCGCTGATTAATATCTGTCCTCTTTTATCCACTAAGCCGACAACTGTGTTTGTTCCGCCGACATCAATACCTATTACATAGGGTTTGTCCATGATTTGTTCTATTAAAAGTTAGTCAATGTTGATTGAATTCATATACTCTGGCACAAATATAAAGAAATTTCATTAAAGAGCTTTCCGGAAGATCGAATTATTTTTTAAATTTCTTGGCGATAGGCGGTAAGCTGTAAGCTATAAGCGGTAAGTGATAAGTGATAAGTGATAAGCTGTAAGCGGTAAGCTGTAAGCTATAAGCTATAAGCGGTAAGTGGTAAGTGGTAAGGTTTTTGTTTTTTAGTTTTCGAATAATGATTGTCATTTTAATAAAATTATCTACATTTGCACTTCAAAATTAACATTTATCGTTCGAGAACCTGAATTAATATCATATTCAAGCAAAAGAAGGCAATACAATTTA
>JAENWZ010000126.1 GCA_016649795.1 Proteiniphilum sp.
CATCAGCTCCGTGGGCGGGGTGGACAAGATACAATCGGAGATAAGCAGCCGGCAATCATCCATACGCATCGATTTTAAAAGCAATGTGAATTTTAAAACCACATCGCTGAGACTGGAAGAGAAGATGAAGGAAGTATCGGCTTCGCTTCCTGCTGGTTTTAACGTGCGCGTGCAAAAGATGGATGTCTCAATGGTAAGCAACACATTTATCTCCCTGCAGATACGTGGCTCCGGAGGGGTCGACCGTGTACGCAATGTTGTGGAAGAGGAAGTGCTGTCCGAATTGGAGAATATTGATGGGATCGCTGCTGTTCGGGTATTTGGCGGACGTGAGCGGGCCATTGAGATACAATTGAATAAGGAAGCAAGTAAGGCCCTGAATATCACACCCTCCAGGGTGAGTAGTTTGCTGAACAGCAATGCACGTGAGAAAGTCTTTATCGGCACCGTGAAAGAAAAGGAGAGCCAATATTTCGTTCATGTGAAATCAACCTATACCAAAGTGTCCGATCTGGAAAACATTGTGGTAGCTCCGGGACCTGTCTTACTGAAAGATATTGCCACCATATTTTTCGATCTGAAGGAGGAGACCTCATATAGCCGTGTCAATGGAAAAGAAGCAATCTCTGTTTCGCTTGTCAACGATGCGCAAGCCAATCTTATTGACCTGTCGCATCGCACGTTAGATGTAGTTGAACAACTGAACGAACGATTGGCGCTCTTGGACGTGGAGATCGTGGTTGACTCCAATACGGCAGAAACAATGGAGAACAATATCAATCAGATCATCAACCTGGCATTGATGGGAGGGTTACTCGCGATCCTGGTACTTTGGTTTTTCCTGAAGAATGTACGGTTGGTATTTTTCATTGCACTTTCTATCCCGATTTCTGTCTTTACTGCTTTTAACTTCTTCTATTACGCGGGAATTTCCGTCAATAGTCTTACACTGGTAGGAATGGCTTTGGCAGTAGGTATGCTGTTGGATAACAGTATTGTAGTCCTGGAGAATATCTATCGCCTGTCAGGCACAGGGCTCACTGTCGGCGAATCGGTTAGCCGGGGAACAAAAGAGGTTTGGCGTTCCATTGTAGCAGCAACGCTTACCACGGTAATTATCTTCCTGCCTTTTCTCTTCTCCGATAACTTCCTGCTGAAGCTTATGGGTAACCATATCGGCGTATCGATTATCTCTACTCTTTTGGTTTCACTTGCCGTGGCGTTGCTATTCGTCCCGATGGCGGCCTATTTGATTTTACGCAGTAAAAAAAGCGAAACGGTCTTTTATGAAAAAGTTTCCTTGATGCAACGCCCGATACAGGTATACTTTGTCCTGTTAAAGTCTTGTCTGCGAAATCCGGGGAGGACCATTTTCGGGTCCCTCGTCCTGCTTTTTGTTGTCTTGATCTTATCGCTTTCCACAGCCGTGCGGCAAAACAGGGAGGTGGATTCAGACCGTTTCAATATTTACGTTACGATGCCTGCAGGAAGCACATTAGAGAGTACTGATAATGTAGTTAAAGTTTTAGAAGAACGCCTGGAAGAGGTCCCTGAAAAGAAAGACCTGGTCAGTCGGGTAAATGAGGAAGAGGCTATGCTGACGCTTATTCTGCAGGAGAACTTTCAAAAGATAGGGAAGCGTACAATTTCCGAAATCAAAGCTGATGTGCAGTCCAGAATCCCGGATGTAGGTGGAGCAGAGATTATTGTGGCTGATGCTACGGGTGGCGGACAAAGCAATGCAGGAGGAATGAGCGGTATGGTCGGTTTCATGAGCTTGCTGGGGATCGGTGACAATCAGGAACGGATCATTGTCAAAGGATCTGATTATGAAATGATGCAGTTGGTTGCCGAAGATATTCGATATCAAATAGAGCAACAGGAGTTCATACAAAGCACCCGCGTCTCTTTTATGCGGCGTCAGCCGGAGATCAGGCTTGATTTCGATCAGATATTGCTCACATCATATGGCATTACACGCGCCAACATTCTCACCGGTTTATCGGAATTGAACAGTGAGTTTTCATCAGGAACCACATTCAAGGTGGGTGATGAATCGTATGATATTATCATCCGGGACAAAACGTCCGAAGAAGAGGAGGAGCAGCGGAATAAACAAAAAACGATCGATGATCTCGAAGCGGTGCAGATCACGAACAGTAGTGGTGGGTTGCACAATCTGAAGGATATCGCAACGGTCAATAAAGGATACGGGCGTTCCCGCATCATACGTGTCAATCAGGACAAACAACTGGAGGTGCGTTACGGATTTTTACGGAGTATCGAACAATCCAAAACATTGCTTGAAGGGTATCGCGCCGATATCGACCAGCTGATCGTTAACTACAATCTGCCGGCTGGTGTAGCCATCGAAGTGATCCATGAGGAAGATCAGTTTGCGGATTTTAAATTTCTTATCCTCGCCGCCTTTCTATTGATATTTATGATTCTGGCAATGGTATTTGAGTCTGTAACTACCCCTTTGGTCATTCTTTTTTCGATTCCCCTGGCGGCAATCGGTTCGCTGATCGCACTTTTCATTACAGGAAACAGTCTCCTGAACGCGAATACATTAATGGGATTCCTCATCTTGCTGGGCGTGGTCGTAAACAACGGCATTATCCTGATCGACTATTCACAATTACTGCGGAAGCGCGGATTTAGGCGTGAACGAGCATTGATGACAGCCGGAATGTCACGTATCAGACCCATCCTTATCACAGCCATTACGACGATTATAGCCATGTTACCGCTAGCTATGGGCAACAGGGAATATGCAGGAGCCATCGGCGCACCGTTTGCCATCACTGTAATCGGGGGACTTGCATTCTCGACCTTGTTAACACTACTGATTATCCCAACCGTATATATGGGACTGGAGAATACATTGGAATGGTATCGAACGCTGTCGGTAAAAACAAAAATAATCCATCTCCTGCTATTTGTGACAGGTGTGGCATTTATCTATCTCTATGGAGAAGGACTGCTGTATCAGGTATTATACTTAACGGTGCTTGCTCTGCTTATCCCGGGGGTTACCTTTTTTGCGCTGACCAGTCTGCGGCGTGCCAAAGCGGATGTCGTTGATCCGGATCAGGAGATCCATATTGTCGTACGCAGCCTGGTGAAGATCTATGATCGTTCCGGCCGTTTTATGCGTGAATGGAACAGCGGATTGGAGATACGTCGACGTTTGGGGCTGAGCGGTGAATACCGTTCGCTGAAAGATTTTATCAATATAGCTTGGCAATTTATACTTTGGGGGTTTGGTATCTACTTCACCTACTTTTATATCGAAAGCAAATCATGGGGTTTTCTCTTCTCTTTTGTGATCTATGCCGCGACACTTAACTTATGGCATAAGATACGTACATACCTTTTCTATCGGTTCGAAGGGAGCAGGACGGTGAGATACGTGAATCGCATCATATTCTGGAGTATACCCCCATTGATCTTGTGGGGTCTTTACAGGAAACTGGATAACCTCCCGATGGTGTTGATAATCGGAGCTTTGTGGGGATTGGGTATCGCCATTTATGTTTCGTCTCAATATCTGTATAGGAGGAATGTCAATATCGAAAGAATAACAGGCCGGTTTGCCGGATTGAAACGTTCCTATTTCCGCCTGGTCATGACCATCCCGCTAATTGGTAAGCGACGTCGACCGTTTAAAGCATTGCGTAGTGTGTCGTTTGAAATCAAAACAGGCATGTTCGGTTTGCTTGGACCGAACGGTGCCGGCAAATCGACCCTGATGCGTATCATCACGGGTATTTTGGAACAGAGCTATGGGAGCATCTGGATCAACGGGCTGGATACCCGTCTATACCGGGAAGAACTGCAGAGTTTGATCGGCTTCCTTCCGCAGGAGTTCGGGATGTATGAAAATATGACTGCCCGGGAGTTCCTCGATTATCAGGCTATCCTTAAAGAATTAACCGACAGTAATGTACGGTATAAACGAATTGAGTACGTATTGAAGTCGGTACATATGTACGAACGAAAAGATGATAAGATCGGTTCTTTTTCGGGCGGAATGAAGCAACGCATAGGTATTGCATTGATACTCCTGAACCTGCCGCGTATTCTTGTTGTAGATGAACCTACTGCCGGACTCGACCCGCGTGAGCGTATCCGATTCCGTAACCTGTTGGTAGAGTTAAGTAAAGATCGCATTGTCATCTTTTCTACCCATATTATTGAAGATATTTCCAGCTCTTGTAACCAGGTAGTGGTAGTGGACAAAGGGGAGCTGAAGTATTTCGGGTTACCTGAGAATATGGTGGATATGGCTGTCGGTAAAGTATGGCAGTTCCTGATCGATAAAGAGTCGTTTGAAGAAAAACTAGATAAATCACGGGTGGTGAATAATATACAGGACGGAGATCGGATACAGGTGCGATATATCTCTGTGGCAGAGCCTTATCCTGGTGCTACTCAGGTAGAAGCCAACCTGGAAGATGCTTACCTCTGTTTGTTAAAAAATATCTGATGCTATGAGCCTGAAAAAATATATTAACTTAACAACTGGGATTGTGCGGTATAACTTAAAGATTATATTTGCCGGTAAATTCTTCTGGTTTCTGTTGGCTGCATTTGCCTTTTTTGCCTTTTTCATGTTTCAGCAAGCATGGAACAGGGCTGAAATCAATGAAGGTTCGATCTATAATTTATTGTTGTTCCCTTGTTTGCTGCTCATTTTCTATCCGGTCGTTTTCGGTATTCAAAACGATGAAGACAATCGAATTTTAGAAATAATTTTCGGAATACCCAATTACCGCTATAAAGTATGGGGTGTGCGAATGCTGATGATTTATGTCGCAAATTATTTTATCCTGGTTGTTTTTGCTTATGTAGCCCGTCTTCTGCTTTATCCGGTCAACATATTTGAAATGGCCTTTCAGCTAATTTTCCCGATGCTTTTTTTTGGCAATCTGGCTTTTATGTTTTCGACAACCACAAGGAGCGGTAACGGTACTGCAGTCATCATGATTATTTTTGGTCTTGTTTTTTTTATTTTTATGAATGCCAATAAACAGATCGCTCACTCCTATTGGAATGTTTTCCTGAATCCGTTTTCTATTCCTTCCGACATCCATCCCATGATCTGGCAAAACACCATCCTCAAAAGCCGGCTATTCCTTGTAATCGGCGCTGTTGTATGGTTGATGGTCGGCTTCCTTAACCTTCAGAAACGGGAGAAATTTGTGTAGTAAATATGATGCAGCTTCATCAGATCACCTCTGTTTCATCTAATAGGTACCCCACAAAACATCTATAGGTCCTATATGTAGCAGTATCATACATTAAATAGATTCGTGCGAGAGTTCAGAAAACAAGTATCTACGATAAAGTAATCAGCGCTTCTTCGCAGAGCGTGATTTTCTCCAGTCCGCTTTCGTGGACGATATAGCTGTTCTCAATACCCACCGCACCAATACCGGGTAGTACAAACTTGGGTTCCACGGCAATAGCCATTCCCGATTCAAGTATTTCTTTGGAACGGGGTGTGAGTACGGGCGGTTCATTGATCTCCAGCCCCACGCCGTGACCGATGAATTTTGCCTGCTGGGCGGTACCCATGAAATAGGGCTGCAGACCCTTCTCCTGCACCATCTCTTCCGCCAGATGATAAAGGTCGGCACAGGGTGTTCCCGCTTTGGTTGTTTTCTCTATGGCTTGAATGATATCGATAGATAGCTGATGCGCTTTATAGGCAATATCTGGTGCCTGTTCTATCACAAATGAGCGGCTCATATCGTCCATCCAGGGACGGTAGTTACCCGCCATATCCACCATCAGCGTTGTCCCGGATACAAGTGGTGTACCGTTCGCACCCAGGGGAAGGAGCGGAGAGATACCCTTACCTCCCAGTGCAAAATCATAGGGAGAGGCCTCCTGTGCATTGTCGCCGGCAAGCATGCTTCCCATAAATATCTCCATGTTCTCCCCAAATGAGCGGAATATCCCCACCGATCCGTGAAGGCGCATCTGTCGCTCAATCTCAATCTGCAGCTCCAGATCGGTCATCCCCTTGCGGTACAATGATGGGATTAGCTCATACACTTTCGTGTGAACCGCGGCACTTTCGCGAATCTGATTCAACTCATATTCTGACTTCACTGCACGGATTTTCCGCAGTTCACCCGAGACATTGATGATCTCCGGCATACCCAGTGCTGCCTGTAAACGCAGAAGTGAGTTGTAAGGGAGCACCTCACTTTCCGTCAATAGTCGCGCGGGTTGCGGCAGGTCTGCTTCACGCAGCATATCAGGTATCTGTTCCGGTTTTCTGATCATCCTCACTCTCTCATCATGGATACTTGACGGGCGTTTCACAAAGAGCACCGGATCCCCTTCGGGAAACACCATCATGTATCCGTTAAAGATAAATCTGCGGAGCCAGTACTGGTTCACCGCTGAGGTGATGATGCACGCGTCGGCATGTGCATCCGTGATCGTTTGTTGCAGCTTTCTCAGCCTTGTGTCTGTCTCTTTCTTTAGAAAATTGTTCATCGCGTTAAATTTCACCAAATATACGACATTCTCTTTGTCTTGAGCCACCTTCTGCTTTCCATTTTAGGCCATCTTTCCTCTAAAAAACATTAATCCGGCAGA
>JAENWZ010000097.1 GCA_016649795.1 Proteiniphilum sp.
CAGAAGCTGGCGCATATGCAGTACCTCTTCATCGAATTCCTCGATGCTCTCGGCGTCGTTGGACTCGAGCATGATCTTGTTATCGTCAGAGAACAGGATAAAATGTTGAATCAGTATCTTCGCCGCTTCCTTCAACGCCTCCTTGGGTTGAATGGATCCATCGGTGATAATTTCAATAATCAGTTTTTCGTAATCGGTCTTCTGTTCGATACGGTAATCCTCTATCTCGAACTTAACGTTTCGGATAGGAGTGAAGATGGAGTCAACAGCGATCAATTGCACATCGTCAGATGCGAGCATCTCCCTGTTCTCATCGGCCGGCGCATAACCGCGTCCTTTGTTGATAGTCAGCTCCATACGCAGATCAGCCTTTTTGTTCATACGACAGATCTCCAGCTCGGGGTTCAGTACTTCGAAACCGGTCAGTAATTTACCAATATCTCCGGCCTTAAACACTTCCGTCCCCGAAATAGCGATGCTCACCTTTTCTGCTTCAAACTCTTCTACAATCCTTTTGAATCGTACTTTCTTCAGATTCAGAATAATACCTGTAACATCTTCTATAATGCCCGGGATGGCAGCAAATTCATGCTCCACGCCGTCTATCTTTACCGATGTAATAGCGAATCCTTCCAGTGACGACAGCAAAATACGGCGCAGGGCGTTACCTATGGTAATGCCATATCCGGGCTCCAGCGGGCGGAACTCGAATTTGCCGGAGAATGCGTCCTCCTGCAACATGATTACTTTATCGGGTTTTTGGAATGCTAATATTGCCATGAAATTATTGTTTAGAATATAATTCTACGATAAGTTGTTCTTTAATGCTTTCAGGGATGTCACTTCTTTCGGGTATATGCAACAGCTTACCGCTGAGCGTTGTCTTATCCCATTCCAGCCAGGGGTACTTGCTGTGATTGAATCCGGAGAGTGCATTTGCAACCACTTCCATAGATTTTGATTTCTCTCTCACACCCACCACTTCGCCCGGTTTCACCGTGTAGGAAGCAATGTTGAGTACTTTTCCGTCCACTGTAATATGACGGTGCGATACCAGCTGGCGTGCTGCCGCTCTGGTAGGCGCGATACCCATACGGAATACCACATTGTCCAGGCGTGATTCGAGCAACTGCAGCAACACCTCACCGGTGATACCGCGGCTGCGCGATGCTCTATCGAAGGTAAGACGGAATTGTTTTTCCAGCAATCCGTAGGTATATTTTGCACGTTGTTTTTCGCGCAACTGAATACCATACTCCGATGTTTTTCTTCTACGTGAATTTCCGTGTTGTCCCGGGGGGTAGTTCTTTTTGGAGAGAACCTTGTCGGGACCGAAAATGGGCTCGCCAAATTTGCGGGCGATTCTTGATTTTGGACCAGTATATCTTGCCATTGTTACAATTTTAAACTATTACTGAAGCCTAAACTGTGCAGCCGCGATTACAGAGAAGTTGTGTTGTAATCAAAATCACAGCTCAAGTTTCAAGGTAAATGAAACTTAAATAATTATTTGATTCACATTAAACTTTTCTCACTTTCGGTGGGCGACAGCCGTTATGGGGCAGTGGCGTTACATCCACTATCTCTGTCACCTCGATACCTGATCCGTGAATGGTTCTGATGGCCGACTCACGTCCGTTTCCGGGACCTTTCACATAAGCTTTCACCTTACGCAATCCCAGATCATAAGCTACTTTCGAGCAATCCTGTGCAACCATCTGCGCTGCATAGGGTGTGTTCTTTTTGGAACTTCTGAACCCCATCTTGCCGGCGGATGACCAGCTAATCACTTCACCATTCTCGTTGGTTAACGAGACAATGATGTTGTTGAATGATGAGGAGATGTGTGCCTGTCCCTGGGCACTCACTTTTACGTTTCTCTTTTTAGCTGCAACTGTTCTTTTTGCCATGTTACCTTCTGTTATTTAGTAGCTTTTTTCTTGTTAGCAACGGTTTTCTTTCTTCCCTTACGTGTACGGGCATTGTTCTTTGTACTTTGTCCACGTGTGGGTAAACCAATACGGTGACGAATGCCACGATAGCAACCGATATCCATCAATCGCTTGATGTTCGTCTGTACTTCCGAACGCAGATCACCCTCCACTTTAAATTCGTCGGTGATGATCTCACGAATACGGGCTGCCTGCTCGTCAGTCCAGTCCTTCACCTTGATATCTCTATCAACTTCTGCTTTTGCTAAAACTGTTTTAGCTGCACTGCGACCGATACCGTAAATATATGTGAGGGCTATTTCGCCTCTCTTGTTCTGCGGCAGATCGACACCTACAATTCTTATAGCCATATATGTTTTTTATTATTTGATTACAATGAATACAACTATTATCCCTGACGTTGTTTAAACTTAGGGTTCTTTTTATTGATAATGTATAAACGACCTTTCCTTCTAACTATCTTGCAATCGGCCGTACGTTTTTTGAGAGATGCTCTTACTTTCATAATATCTTGTTATTTTTTTCCAGTGATGCTTTAATTTCCAAGCTGACAGCTGATAGCTTATTGCTTATCGCTTACAGCCTATAGCCTAATTATTTATATCTGAACGAAATCCTCCCTTTCGAAAGGTCGTAAGGTGACATTTCCACTCTCACCCTGTCTCCAGGCAGTATTCGTATATAATGCATACGCATCTTACCCGAGATATGAGCGGTTATTTCATGTCCGTTTTCCAGTTCTACACGGAACATTGCATTCGATAATGCTTCGATAATGGTTCCGTCCTGTTCTATTGCTGCTTGTTTAGCCATTCAATTAATGCTTCGTTTTAGTTGTTGGTTTCAAGTGAAACTAGACTGTTTCCTGAATAAATTCAAATGTTGATAGGATATCGGCCTTCCCGTTACGGATAGCGATGGTGTGCTCGAAATGTGCCGAAGGCTTGCGATCTTTGGTCCGCACTGTCCATCCGTCATTCTCGAAGATCACCTTCCGTCCACCCATGTTGATCATCGGCTCGATAGCGATGCACATCCCGTTCTTGATGAGCGGGCCGATGCCGCGTCGTCCGTAGTTGGGCACCTCAGGTGCTTCGTGCATCTGCCGGCCAATACCGTGTCCAACCAGTTCGCGAACCACGGAGTAACCGTTCGTTTCGCAATAAGACTGTATCGTTGATCCGATATCTCCTATTCTATTGTCCTCCATTGCCTGCCCTATACCTTTGTAAAGTGACTCTCTGGTCACACGGAGAAGATCTTTCACCTCCTCCTTCACCTCACCCACACAAAAAGTGTAGGCCGAGTCGCCACAAAAGCCGTTCAGGTTGGTACCGCAATCAATCGACACAACATCACCCTCATCAAGAGGCTTGCTGTTGGGAATGCCGTGTACCACATTTTCGTTGACGGAAGTACAAATAGAATTCGGGAAACCACCATATCCTAAAAAAGTGGGAATAGCACCGTGATCTCTGATAAACTGCTCCGCGATCCTGTCGAGCTCCAGCGTAGTGATCCCCGGTTTGATATGATGAGAGAGCTCTCCGAGCGTCATCCCTACCAAACGGTTCGCAGCACGCATGAATTCGATTTCTTCGTCGCTTTTAAGTATGATCCTGTTACTATTCATTTATTCTCCAAAACATTAATAAGCGGCCACTGACCCTGTCCTGCCCTTAATCTTGGCTCCCGATTTGAGGAAACCGTCATAATGACGCATTAACAGGTGACTCTCAATCTGTTGCAGGGTATCGAGTACCACTCCAACAAGAATCAACAGCGATGTACCTCCAAAAAACTGGGCAAACTGGGAGTTGACTCCCATCAGTCCTGCAAAAGCAGGTAATATAGCTACGATAGCCAGGAAGACAGAGCCGGGCAGTGTGATCCTCGACATGATCGTGTCGATATACTCAGCCGTTCTCTTTCCCGGTTTCACACCCGGAATAAATCCGTTGTTACGTTTCAGATCTTCCGCCATCTGCACCGGATTCACCGTGATCGCAGTGTAGAAGTAGGTGAAAGCAATAATCATCATCGCGAAGAGGAAGTTATACCAGAAGCTGGTGAAATCCATCAGCGATGCCAGGAAACCCCCACCCTCACCTGCAGTGAACTGCGCAAGGGTGATGGGAATAAACATGATCGCCTGGGCAAAGATGATGGGCATTACGTTGGCAGCATTCACCTTCAGGGGGATATACTGTCTTACACCACCATACTGCTTGTTGCCTACAATACGCTTGGCATACTGTACAGGCACCTTACGGACACCCTGCACCAGCATGATCGCCGCTGCGGTCACAGCTGCCAGGAACAACAGCTCGATCAACAGAAGAATCAATCCCCCCGGTGCATCAATCAGCCGATCGTACTCAGCCACCAGTGAATGGGGCAGACGGGCAATAATACCAATCAGGATGATGAATGAAATTCCGTTTCCGATACCTTTATCTGTAATGCGTTCACCCAGCCAGAGCACGAACATGCTACCACCGGCAAGAATGATTGTCGAAGGCAACACCCAATCCCAAAAGCCACCGGGTATGGCATTCCCCACCGCTCCGTAGAGATAAGCGGGACCCTGCACCAGCAGGATGGCTACTGTGAGGTAACGCGTATACTGATTAATTTTCGTACGTCCACTCTCGCCTTCACGCTGCATTTTCTGAAATGCAGGTACGGCAATACCCAGCAACTGCATCACGATGGAGGCAGAGATGTAGGGCATGATACCCAGGGCGAAGATGGATGCATTGGAAAAAGCACCCCCCGAGAACATATCGAGGAGGCTCAACAATCCGGTACTGGCATTTGACTGCAGCGCCACTAGTTGTTCAGGATTGATTCCCGGTATTACCACGAACGATCCGAACCGATAGATGGCTACAAAACCAATGGTGATAATAAGCCTCTGTCTGAGGTCTTCTATCTTCCATATATTTTTTACTGTTTGTACAAATCCCATTTCCTTAGAGTTTTACTGCTGTTCCACCAGCAGTGGTGATGGCGTCTTCGGCTGTCTTGGAGAAAGCGTGTGCTTCCACATCCAGTTTCGCCCTCAGCGTGCCTCTGCCCAGAATTTTTACCAGGTGTTTGCGCGCTACAAGTCCGGCACCTCTCAGCACTTCAAGATCGATCTTGGTGAGCTTTTGCGCGTCAGCAAGTTCCTGCAGTGTCTCAAGGTTGATCCCTTTGTATTCAACTCTGTTCAGTGGTTTGAACCCGAATTTGGGTACGCGACGCTGTAAAGGCATCTGCCCCCCTTCAAAACCAACCTTCTTTGAATAACCCGATCTTGATTTTTGTCCTTTATGTCCTCTGGTTGAAGTACCACCTTTACCTGAACCGGTACCACGACCGATTCTTTTGGTTGTATTGGTAGATCCAGCAGCGGGTTTTAAATTCGATAAATCCATTCTGTATATCTTTTTTTATCGTTTATAACTTTATTAATCTATTACCGTTACTAGATGATGTACTTTGTTGATAAGCCCTCTGATTGAAGGATTGTCTTCATGTTCCACCACACGGTTCATTTTGGTCAGTCCCAAAGCGTCCAACGTCAGCTTTTGATCTTTAGGAGCTCCGATTCTGCTTCTTGTCTGTTTAATTCTAATTTTAGCCATTTCAGATTCCTTTTTATTATCCGTTAAACACTTTATCCATACTTATACCTCTGTTCTGAGCCACCGTGAATGGATCTCTCAATTCTGTCAGCGCTTTTATGGTTGCTTTCACAAGGTTATGCGGGTTAGACGAGCCTTTCGATTTCGCCAGCACGTCGGTAACGCCTACACTCTCCAGTACGGCACGCATAGCACCCCCTGCCTTCACACCGGTACCTGTTACGGCCGGCTTCAGAAACACCTCGGCACCACCGAAATGGGAAACCTGTACGTGAGGGATCGTTCCCTTGTATATGGGTACCTTTACCAGGTTCTTTTTCGCAGCTTCCACACCCTTGGCGATAGCCGTGGTTACTTCACCTGCTTTACCTAATCCCCAGCCTACGACACCATCTTCGTTGCCAACAACAACCATGGCGGCGAACGTGAATGTACGGCCTCCCTTGGTAACTTTGGTAGTACGATTAATAGCCACTAAACGGTCTTTTAACTCGATATCGTTTGTTGTTTTTACCTTCATATTTACTCCTGCCATAATCGTTAAAATTTAAGCCCTCCTTTGCGGGCGGCATCAGCCAGTTCTTTAATACGTCCATGATACAAGTAACCGTTTCTGTCGAAAGCAACTTTTTCAATTCCTGCTTCCCGTGCGGTCTGTGCGATCAGCTCTCCTACCTTGGCGGCAATCTCTTTCTTGGGAAGTTTCTCTTCCAGCTTCAAAGAGGAGGCCGATGCCAGCGTTTTACCGGACAGGTCATCGATCACTTGAGCATATATCTGTTTGTTGCTCCTGAATACGGTAAGGCGCGGACACTCAGCGGTGCCGTTGATTTTGCCGCGTACACGAGCTTTTATTTTTAATCTTTTTTCGTTCTTCGTTATCATTGCGATTTCAGTTTACGTAAATTATTTACCAGCTGTCTTACCCGATTTGCGGCGGATCTGTTCACCTACAAACTTGATACCTTTTCCTTTGTAAGGCTCTGGTTTGCGGAACGAACGTATCTTGGCACATACCTGTCCGAGTAACTGTTTATCAAAAGACTCAAGGATAATAAGCGGATTCTTGTTTCTTTCCATTTTGGTCTCCACCTTGATCTCCGGAGGTAATTCCAGGAAGATAATGTGTGTGTAACCAAGCGATAACTCCAGTACCTGTCCGTTGTTGGATACACGGTAACCAACCCCTACAAGCTCCATTTCTTTACGGAAACCTTCTGAAACACCAATGACCATGTTGTTCAGTAATGAACGGTAAAGGCCATGCAATGCACGGTTTTCTTTTTCATCGTTCGGCCTCTCAATGGTAAGCACACCATTGTCTACTTCCACTTTCATATTGCGGTTAATCTGCTGTTTCAACTCGCCCTTGGGGCCTTTCAGCGTGATCACATTATCTTCTCCCATAGTCATGGTGACGCTCTCAGGCATGGTGATGGGTAATTTTCCTATTCTTGACATATTTCTCTCTCCTTCAAATTAATAAACGTAACATAATACTTCACCACCCACCTTCTGCGTGCGGGCCTCCTTGTCTGTCATTACTCCGTTTGAAGTAGATAATATGGCAATACCCAACCCGTTGAGTATGCGTGGCATATCCTTGTGACCGACATACTGACGTAAGCCGGGAGTAGAAACACGCTTCAATTTCTTGATTGCATTTACTTTGTTTACCGGATCGTACTTCAGGGCGATCATGATCTTACCCTGTGGACCATCCTCTACAAACTTGTAATTAAGTATGTAGCCTTTTTCAAAAAGAATCTTTGTGATGTCTTTTTTGAGATTTGATGCGGGGATCTCCACCACACGATGGTTCGCCTGAACAGCGTTGCGTAACCGCGTCAAATAATCTGCTATTGGATCTGTCATATAAAAATAATTTAAATTGATCCCGACTGCCGGGACAATATTTATTAAAATTCTTGCTTTCAGCTCTCAGCGTTATTAGCTTTCAGCTCTCAGCATTCAGCTTTTTTTAGCTTTCAGCTCTCAGCATTCAGCTCTTTAGAATCAAACTTTGGACTTTCATTGGTTTGTTGATAAGCGTTCAGTGTTCATCTTAAAACTGCTTATTTTAACAACCTTCCACTACCAAAGCTGACCGCTGATGGCTGATCGCTATTTTACCAGCTTGCTTTCTTGATACCCGGGATCAACCCTTGCGATGCCATTTCGCGGAACTGGATACGTGAAAGGCCAAACTGGCGCATGTATCCTTTGGGG
>JAENWZ010000017.1 GCA_016649795.1 Proteiniphilum sp.
TTACAAATAATCATATGAAACTTAAAACACTTCTTTTTTCCTGCCTCTCAGTTTTGTTACTTATCTCCTGTTCACAGGGTACCGGTAAGGAGCGGGGAACATCGGGCAATGAAACAGAGGAGAGTGAATCCGGCGCTGGAGAAAGGGTAGCGGTGGTTACACCGGAGGCAGATGAAGAAGAGGAGTTTGACCAGTTTGTTGAGCAATTCAGTAAAGACGAGTCATTCCAGCTCAGGCGGATTAAATTTCCGATCAGTGTGATCATACCCGATACGGGACATGTGGGTATGGCTCCCATGAAAGAGTCGATCGGGAAATATGATTGGGAGCCGCTCGATCTCACTTACGACAGCACTTTCCTGACGCGTCCCTATGATCAGTATTATCAGGTTGTCCGTTACAGGAATGATACGGCAGTGGTGGAGATACGCGGTCTCAACAACGGTATCTATGCCGATTATTACTTTACACTAATCGACAGGAAGTGGTATCTGGTCACCCTCTATGAAGCCTCCTTTTAAGGTGCTGATGCTGTTGTTTTCGCTTTTTTATTCCCAAAAAGGTCGCATCTATTGTTATTTCAGCATCTCATCCCCGAAGCTGAGGGGTAACAGATCCTTAACGCTGTCTACCACATAAACGCCCTGGTCACTATACATCAATACTCTCATCGGTGTCCCGAAGCGGTTCTCCGTCTCCAGCAGTACCTGACGACAAGCACCGCAGGGGGTGATGGCATCGCTGGTGAACTGCCCCTTGTGCCAGGCAGCAACGGCTATCGCTTCAATCTTCTGGTCGGGATAAGCAGCGTTGGAGAAAAAAACAGTAGTCCTCTCGGCACACAGTCCTGAGGGGTAAGCCGCATTCTCCTGGTTGTTCCCTGTCATGATCTCTCCGTTGGCGAGCAGTACCGCTGCGCCGACACTGAACCCCGAATAGGGGGCATATGCTCTTTTTGTGGCACTTTTTGCCGCTTCGATCAAATTTTTTTCCACTTCAGAGCATTCCTCTAACAGATAAACAGCTATCTTTGTGGTTAAATTGATTTCTCTCATAATGTAATGCAGATTTTGATTCGCAAATATATATATATTTTATCGTTCTTTATCGTTCTCTCATCATTATTTGTCACGATGGATCTCCACGGGCAAGCCAGAGTGAGTACCTACGAAGCGTATACAGAGAGTTACAGTGATCTGGCCATTGAGCACATGGAGCACTACGGGATCCCCGCATCCATCACCCTGGCACAGGGGATACTGGAGTCGGGTGCAGGCCTGAGCGACTTGGCACGGCGTTCCAACAACCACTTCGGCATCAAGTGTCACCGCGGCTGGAAAGGACCGTCGGTCTATGCCGCCGATAATACGCCGAACGATTGTTTTCGCAAGTATGCCCGCGTGGAGGACTCTTATGAGGATCACTCTCTGTTTCTGGTCAACGGTGGACGCTACAGCGCTCTTTTTGCGCTTGCCGTCACCGACTATAAAGGGTGGGCCAGGGGGTTGCAGAAATCTGGTTATGCCACCGACAGAGCTTATGCCAACAAGCTGATAAAGCTGATTGAGGACTACGAGCTCTATCGTTTCGATGATAAGAAATATCGCAAGGGTGTGAGCCGCCGCGAGCGCGATGAGCGGCGCAGGCAGGAAACGGCACAGATGACATGGACGCATCAGCCCTACATCACCCATGGACTGGTCTATGTGGAGGCGGTCAGCGGGGACAGCTTCGCCGGTATTGCGCAGGAGTTCGGCTTTAAGGTGGAAGATCTGCTAAGGTTCAATGAGGTGCCTGAAGATTTCCCGCTCAGTGAGGGGGATATCATCTACTTCCAGAAGAAAAAGGCGCGTGCCGACAAGCCCTATGAGTTCCACACGGTACAAGTGGGCGAATCGATGTACAGTATCTCGCAGAAATACGGTCTCAGGATGAGGAACCTCTACCGGCTGAACAAGAAAAGTTATGAATATATTCCCGAAGAGGGTGATGTGCTGAAACTGAGATAGGAACTGAAAAATTAAAAACTAAAAATTAAAAATTAGAAATGAGAACAGGGAGTTGGGAGCTAAAGCTAAAGCTAAAAGCTAAAAAACTGACAGCTGATCACTGACAACTTAAACCCAAACCGCTGAAAGCAACATCAACCCAGCTAAAAAGCTGACAGCTGACAGCTGATCGCTGATAACTGATAAAAAAAAACAGTCAAAAACAATGGTAGAAAGACAAATGCAATACAATACACAAAAGGAAAAGCTGGTGCTTCCCGAATATGGCCGTAATATCCAGAATATGGTAGACCACTGCGTGGCCATCAATGATTCGGAAGAGAGACGGAGATGTGCTTATGCCGTCATCGATATTATGGGAAACATGTTCCCTCACCTTCGTGACGTCAACAACTTCAAGCATATCCTCTGGGATCATCTGGCCATCATGTCCGATTTCAAGCTGGAGATCGATTATCCCTACGATATAATTAAAAAGGAGGATCTTTTCTCTGCTCCCGGTCATCTCGATTACAGCAGGGCAACGATGAAATATCGTCATTACGGTAAGATTCTGGAAAAGATGATACTGATTGCTGCCAATATGGAAGAGGGTGCTAAAAAAGAACATCTCCAGAAGATGCTGCTGAACCAGATGAAGAAATCCTACTCACAGTGGAACAAGGAAGCCGATGATGAGAAGATCTTTCACGATATGAAAGAACTCTCGGGTGGTAAGATAGTGATAACCGCCGACAGCTATACCATCCCCGATTTGAAGCAGAACGGCAACCGCGATAAGCTCAAGAACATCAAATATCAACGCAGAAAATAAACAGTGATGATTTCAGAAAAGGATATTCTTCAGGTAGGACGCACGCAGAAGCCATATGGGATTAAGGGCGAAATCATTATGCTCTTTCATAAAGCTGAATACGCTGAGCTTGACAGGGAATATTATTTTCTGGAGATCGAAGGTCTTCCCGTACCCTTCTTCGTGGAAGAGTTCACCTTCTCCACCAATGTCTCTGTCAGGGTGAAGTTCGCCGATGTGAATGATGAGAAGAGCGCCTCCCGCTATGTTAACCTCGATGTTTACCTCCCGCGCGAACTGGCGACCCTGGAGCAAAAGCAGAGCGAGGACGACTGGAATTACTTCGTGGGATATACCATCATGGATCAGCACGGCGTAAACCTCGGAACCATCGAAGAGGTGGATGATTCAACGCAGAACATCCTTTTTATCGTGAAGAACGAAGAGAGAGAGCATCTGATACCTGCCACTGATGATTTTATTGCTGCGATAGATGAAGAGAACAAAATAATTGAAATGTATCTTCCCGAAGGACTGACTGATGAGTGACCCGGAAAGCAGCTCCCCCCCCGAAACCGAAATAAAAACATGCCTTTTCTTCAACTCTCTCACGTAAGTATTGGTTATCCTGCCCCTAAAAAGCCAAATATTGTGCAGTCTGACCTCTCTCTCACAGCGCATGAGGGAGAGCTGATCGCCCTGATCGGGAAGAACGGCTGCGGGAAATCTACCCTGCTGCGCTCAATCGCTTCACTACAGCCCATCTATCAGGGAGTGATAGAGCTCAATGGTGAGAACCTGTCGGCGATAACCCCCAAAAGGAGGGCGAGGCTGCTCTCGGTGGTGCTCACGGAGCAGCAGTCGGTGGCGTCGTTCACCGTGAGAGAGCTCATTTCCATCGGACGTGATCCTTACACCGGGTGGCTGGGCAGCCTCACGGAAGAGGACAACCGTATCATCGGTCAGGCGGTGGAGATGACCTACCTGCAGGGTTTTGAAGAGAGGAACATACACGAGCTGTCCGACGGAGAGCGCCAGCGGGTCTTCATTGCCCGCGCACTGGCCCAGGATACACCGGTCATCCTGCTCGACGAACCCACGTCGCATCTCGATCTGCCCAACCGTATCAACATCCTCCTTCTGCTGCAGAAGCTGGCACGAGAGACAGGGAAGACCATCTTCATCTCCACCCATGAGCTGGAGACGGCCATGCAGGTAGCCGACAAGCTGTGGCTCATGGAGAAGGAGAAGGGTGTCACCGTGGGGGTGCCGGAAGATATGGTGCTCAACGGCAGCTTCGATACTGTTTTTCGTCATCCTTCCTACGAGTTTGATAAGGAGTACGGCAGCTTTATCGTACAGAAGCAGCTGGATAAAACCATCGCGACACGTGTGCAGCATCCCAATGGGTTGATGGCCCGCTGGACCACCAAGGCGCTCTCCCGCAAAGGATACAGGATTGCACCTGATGCACCCCTTGAGCTGTTTGTCGATGAGGAGAACCGCTGCTGGGTCATCCGGCAGGGTGAGCAGGCTGTCGTCACCCGCAGCATCGAAGAGGCATTACTGAAAATAGCTGATTTATACCCGAATAGCAATTACACCGTTTCTCCATAGTAAAAACCACCCCGATTTTTATTATCTTTGCACGTTATTACCGCTCAACATCACCTGAATGGACGTAAAAAAAAGAAACATTGCAATTTTAGGTTCCACCGGCTCCATCGGGACGCAGGCACTTGATGTCATCTCGGCCTTTCCTGACAGGTTTGAGGCCTACGCACTGGTGGCCAACAACAGGGTGGAACTGCTCATTGAGCAGGCACGCCGTTTTATGCCCGAGGTGGTGGTGATTGCAAATGAATCAAAATATGAGCAGTTGAAAGCTGCCCTGAGCGACCTACCCATCAAGGTGTGGTGCGGAAGCAACGCCATTGAGGAGGTGGTGCAGGACGAAAATATAGATATGGTGCTCACGGCCATGGTCGGTTTCTCCGGCCTGAAACCCACCATAGAGGCGATCAATGCCGGTAAGGCGATCGCGTTGGCAAACAAAGAGACGCTGGTGGTGGCAGGTGAGCTGATCACCTCGCTGGCGCTGAAGAAGAGGAGCGCTGTCCTGCCGGTCGATTCGGAGCACTCCGCCATCTTTCAGTGCCTGAACGGCGAGGGGGAGAACAGGATAGAGAAGATCCTTCTCACCGCCTCGGGCGGTCCTTTCCGCACCTTCAGCAAGAAGAAGTTGGAGAGCGTGACCAAAGCGCAGGCGTTGACACATCCCAACTGGCACATGGGCGAGAAGGTAACCATCGACTCTTCCACGCTGATGAACAAAGGGTTCGAGATGATCGAGGCCAAATGGCTCTTCGGTGTGGAGCCCTCACAGATCGAGGTGCTGGTGCACCCGCAGTCGATCATTCACTCCATGGTGCAGTTCGAAGACCGTTCGGTGATTGCTCAGATGGGACAGCCCGATATGCGGATGCCCATTCAGTACGCCTTCTCCTATCCTGAGAGGCTCAGGTCCGATATCCCGCCGCTGAACTTTATCGAACTGTCGCAGCTCACCTTCGAGAAGCCCGACAGGGAGAGGTTCCCCAACCTGAACTTCGCCTACCAGGCCATAGAGAGCGGGGGGAACATGCCCTGCATCCTCAACGCGGCCAATGAAGTGGCGGTGCAGCTCTTTCTGGAGGAGCGCATCGGCTATAGGCAGATGAGTCATTTAATAGAAGAAACAATGCAGAAAGCATCGTTCGTGCAGTCACCCTCACTGGATGATTATCTGCAGACCGATGCGCAAGCAAGAGAGATCATCACGCAGCTGATTCATTAGCATATCAACGATATAAGAATTAAGAATTAAGAATTAAGAATTAACGATTAACGATTAATGACTCAGCGAAACGTAGAAACATAGAAACGTGGAAACAGAAAGACATAGAAACATAGAAACAATAAATTAATCAAACAACACATCAAAATTGAATGGAAATATTTTTAATCAAAGCGCTGCAACTTATTCTGAGTCTGTCGATACTGGTCATCGTACATGAGTTCGGACATTACATCTTCGCGCGGATGTTCAAGATCAGGGTGGAGAAATTCTATCTCTTCTTCGATGCAGGCTTCGCGCTGTTAAGATTCAAACCAAAGGGAAGTGAGACCGAATATGGTATCGGATGGCTGCCACTGGGTGGTTACGTGAAGATATCGGGTATGATCGACGAGTCGATGGACAAAGAACAGATGGCACTGCCGGCACAACCGTGGGAGTTCCGCTCCAAGCCTGCAGGACAACGCCTGCTGGTGATGATCGCCGGTGTGTTATTCAACCTGCTGCTCGCCTTCTTTATCTACTCGATGGTGCTCTTCACTTGGAGCGACACCTACCTGCCACTGAAGAACGTGACACAGGGGATGGAGTTCAGTCAGGCAGCCCACACAGCCGGCTTTCAGGATGGCGACATACTGCTTATGGCCGATGAGAAGGAGCTGGACCGCTTTGGTGTACGCACCCTGCTCGATATTGCCGACGCCGACGAGGTGACCGTAATACGTGAAGGTGAAGAGGAAGTGCTTACTATCCCGGAGGGGTTGATGAAGAACCTGCTGACAGATAAAGAAGGATTCGCCACTTATCGGGTGCCGACCGTTGTCTATCAGACTGTGCAGGGGAGTGCTGCCGAACAGACAGGCCTCATCGCCGGCGACAGCATCACAGGGGTGAATGGTGTGGTAACAGCCTCCTATGGTGAGCTGCGTGCTGCCCTCACCAGCTCACGCAACAGTGAGGTGATGCTCGATTACTACCGTGGCGGCACACCGCAGACAACTGCTGTTCAGGTAGACTCAGTAGGTACGCTGGGCTTCTACGCCATGGCTGCGCCGCAGATCTACAGGACCGAAACCATCAGCTATGGCTTCTTCGAATCCTTCCCCGCCGGAATAAGAATGGGTATACAGACGCTGAAGGATTACATCGCACAGTTCAGATATGTCTTCACCAAAGAGGGTGCCTCTTCGCTCGGCGGATTTGGCGCGATAGGGAACCTGTTCCCGGCGCAGTGGAACTGGCAGGCATTCTGGATGATGACAGCCTTCCTTTCGGTCATCCTGGCTTTTATGAATATACTGCCCATACCGGCCCTCGACGGCGGTCATGTGATGTTCCTCATCTACGAGGTGCTCACGCGGCGGAAGCCCAATGAGAAATTTATGGAGTACGCGCAGATAGCAGGGATGATACTGCTTTTTGGCCTGTTGATCTATGCCAACGGCATGGACCTGATAAGGGCAATTTTTTAAATTAAAATGGTATGAAGGTCTCAGAACTGATTGACAAGACACAGCAGACAGCATTCTCCTTCGAGTTGCTGCCTCCGCTGAAAGGGAACAGCATACAGCAGGTGTTCAATACGATTGAACGACTGAAAGAGTTCGATCCTAAATTTATTAATATCACCACGCATCACAGCGAGAATATCTACAGGGAGGATATGAACGGCGTCTATCGCAAGACCAACGTACGCAAACGCCCCGGCTCGGTAGCCATCGCTGCCGCCATACAGCACAGGTACGGTATCAGGGCTGTGCCCCACATCATCTCACAGGGCTTCTCGAAGGAGGAGTCCGAGTATGCGCTGATCGACCTCTCTTTTCTGGGTGTGAACGATCTGTTACTGCTGAGAGGTGACACAAAGAAGCTCGATCAGCAACAGCGTGCCATGGACTGTCATCCCCATGCTACAGGCCTGCAGGAGCAGGTGAACAATTTCAACAACGGCATCGCCTTCGATGGCTCCACCTTCAACCCTCCCGAGGTATCCTTCACCTACGGGATGGCCTGTTATCCGGAGAAGCATGAGGAGTCGCCCAATATGGAGTCGGAGATACACTATACAAAGATGAAAGCCGACAATGGTGCCGATTACCTGGTGACGCAGATGTTTTTTGACAACAGCAAGTATTTCGCTTTTGTCGATCGTTGCCGTGCCGCAGGGATCACCATCCCCATTATTCCGGGGATCAAGCCGATCCACCTGAAGAGCCAGCTGACGGTGCTCCCGCAGATCTTCCGCTCCGACATTCCCGAAGAGCTGGAGAAAGCACTACGTGAATGCAAGAACGATGATGATGCCAAAGAGGTGGGAGTGGAATGGTGTTTACAGCAGTGCAGGGAGCTTGTTGAACACCATGTCCCAAGCATTCATTTTTATTCGCTGATGGCTACGGAGAGTGTCTATCGCGTAGCACAGGAGATTTATTGATGTATTTTCGCGATATCATAGGACTTCACGATGTAAAACAGCATCTGATCGATTCCGTGCAGCGGGGTTTCATCCCGCATGCCCGCATCTTCTACGGACCTGAAGGGGTGGGGAAGCTGCCGCTGGCTATCGCCTATGCCCGTTATCTTAACTGCGCTGCCCGCGGTGCCGCGGATGCCTGTGGTGAATGTCCCTCCTGTCATAAGTTCGACAAGCTGGCACACCCCGACCTGCACTTCGTCTTCCCCGTCGTGAAATCGAAGGTGAGCGATGAGTACCTGCCACAATGGCGCGAGTTCCTCTCGCAAACAACCTACTTCAATCTCAACGGGTGGCTCAACTTCATCAATGCACAAAATGCGCAGGGTGTCATCTATTCGAAAGAGAGCGACGCGATCATCCGCAAGCTGAACCTCAAGGTGTACGAAGCACTCTACAAGATCATGATCGTCTGGCTGCCGGAGAAGATGCACGACAGCTGCGCCAACAAGCTGCTGAAGATGGTGGAGGAGCCGCCGGAACATACCATCTTCCTGCTGGTGTCGGAAGATCGGGAGAACGTGCTGCAGACCATCTGGTCCCGCTGCCAGCCCCTGCATATCCGCGCCATCGAAACGGAGGAGATGGTTGCCGCCATCGGGAAGAGGTTCGGGCTGGAGCAGGAGAGCGCACGCTCCTACGCTCATATCGCCAACGGCAGCTTCACCAAAGCCATCGAGCTGATTGAAGCATCGGAGCAGACACAATATTTCTTCGAACTGTTCGTCACCATGATGCGTGCATCCGTATCGCGCAATATCAAAGGCATCAAAGAGGTTGCTGCAGAGATGGCCGGTATAGGCCGTGAGATGCAGAAGAGTTTCATTCTCTATGCCTTGCGGATGTTCCGTGAGTATTTCGTTAGTAACCTTAACGAGCCGGAGATGGTCTACCTGAACGATGAGGAGCGGCAGTTCGGCGATCGGTTTGCCCCCTTCATCAACGAGAAGAATATTGAAGATTTCAACCATGAGTTCTCACTGGCTCATCGCCAGATTGAGCAAAACGGCAACGCGAAAATTATTTTCCTCGATCTTTGTTTGAAAGTGACAGTGTTATTAAGAAAATAATTTTGTAACTTGCACTTCGTTTTAATTTATTCATCATCAAAAAGTTTCGTACATCGACAACGATAGAGCGATTGAATATATATATGGACAAAGAACAATTATCAGATAGATTATCGGATATCGTTCCTGAGAGAACGGTAACCGTCAGAAATACAAAGGGATGCGGTGGATGCACCCGCCACAAAAATAAACTTCACACCTACGACTGGCTGCACGACTTCCCTGAATTACAGGATGCCTCGAAGATGGTGGAGGTACAGTTCAAGAACACACGCAAAGGATATTATATCAACAGCAACAACCTGGAGCTGCATCAGGGTGATCTGGTTGCCGTGGAGTCCCTCCCCGGGCACGACATCGGCACAGTCACACTCACAGGCAGGCTCGTGGAGCTGCAGATGAAGAAGAACAACTTTCGTGATGAAGCCAACGGGGGCCTGAAGCGCGTTTATCGTATTGCGCGCCCTGCCGACATGGAGAAGTATGAACAGTCCAAAGCGCGTGAACAATCCACGATGATTCGCGCACGCGAGATCGCCGAAGGACTGGGTCTGCAGATGAAGATAGGCGATGTGGAGTACCAGGGCGACGGAAACAAAGCCATCTTCTTTTATATCGCCGATGAGAGGGTCGATTTCCGTGAGCTGATCAAGGTGCTGGCAGGCGAGTTCAGGGTAAAGATAGAGATGAAACAGATAGGTGCCCGTCAGGAAGCCGGCCGCATAGGCGGCATCGGTCCCTGCGGTCGCGAGCTTTGTTGCAGCAGCTGGATGTCGAGCTTCGTCTCGGTCTCCACCTCCGCTGCCCGCTGTCAGGATATCTCCATCAACCCGCAGAAGCTGGCGGGACAGTGCGGTAAGCTGAAGTGCTGCATGAACTACGAGGTGGATGCCTATGTGGAGGCACAACGCAGCCTGCCGTCACGTGAGATCATGCTGGAGACCAAAGATGCCACCTTTTATCACTTTAAGACCGATATCTTCTCGGGGATGATCACCTATTCAACCGACCGCTACAATGCTGCCAATCTGGAGACGATCCACAAAGAGCGTGTCTTCGAAATCATCTCAATGAACAAGGGTGGGGAGAAACCGCTGAAGCTGGTTTCCGAAACAGATGTAAGGAACGAAAAGGATACTTCATATGTCGGTGATGTGCTTGAGGATCAGAGTATCACTCGTTTCGATGAGCATCGACAGAATCAGCCCCGTAAGAAAAGGAAATCCCGTAAGAAACGTCCCGACAACAGATCGGGGAACAATAACCCGCAAAAAAACACCCCTTCCGGTGAGAACAAGGACTGACATCCTCTTTTTCGTTGCGGGAGCGCTCTTCTCATTGCTGATATCCTGTTCGGAGGGAGAGGAGTACTACCGTTTTCATCATATTGAGAAGGGTAAATGGTACCGCGACAGCACGCTCATCTTCACGATGGATTCATTGAATATCAGTGCAGGTCGAGCCTATGATGTGACCATTGAGATATCATCCGGTTACATCTATCCCTATCGCAACCTCTGGTTACGGATCGATCACAATCTGGCCGACACGCTCCTCCGCAGCGACACGCTCCATTACCGGCTGGCCGACGAGCATGGGAAATGGCTGGGCAGCGGTGTGGGAGGACTCAATCAGCTCTCGCTGCCATTCCTCTCCTCCATACCGCTCTACATGCCACATCTCTACCGGCTGACCATAGCGCATGTGATGAGCGATGATCCCCTTACAGGGATTGAGAAGGTGGGACTAAAGGTGACGGAGGTGCACAGAGAAGAGCAGTAACAGTAAAAAAACAATAGAATGAAGATTGTATTTCTTGGATCGGGCAATGTGGCAACCCACCTTGCCAAAGCACTCCATGCTGCGGGACACCGGATCATCCAGGTGTTCAGCCGCTCACAGGAAAATGCGACACTCCTTGCCGATAAGGTGGGGGCTGAGGCTGTCAGCCGGTTGCATCTCATCAATACCGAGGCTGACCTCTATCTCTTCTCAGTGAAAGATGACGCGCTGCAGGAGGTGATCCTTCAGATGCCGCAAACAAAAGGTGTTTGGGCACATACCGCCGGCAGCCTTCCGATGACCCTCTTCTCATCACGCAAAGAGGAGTATGGTGTGATCTATCCACTGCAGACATTCGGTAAAAACCGCGAATTGAATTTTATCGATATACCGCTGTTTATTGAAGGGAGCACCCCCGCAACGGTTCTTTTTTTGGAAAACCTGGCCCGTTACATCTCACGGGAGGTGCATCAGCTGCCCGGTGAGAAAAGACGTTATCTCCATCTGGCAGCCGTCTTCGCCTGCAATTTTGTAAATCATATGTACACGCTCTCCTCGGATATCCTACTAAAAGAGGATATCCCGTTCGCCATGCTCAGGCCGCTGATCGCTGAGACCATGGCAAAAGTGACGGTGATGACGCCCCGGGAGGCACAGACAGGACCGGCCGTGCGTAACGATGAGGAGGTGATGCGCAACCACCTGGAGCTGATCACTCATCCGCAGTTGAAAGAGCTTTACACTCTGATAAGTAAAAGCATATCATCCCTCTGACAGCGGGCTGCAGGAGGAGCGAAGCGACTTTTGGAAGGTATCAAAAAGTAATCATTTGGTTGACTAAAGTCAAAAAATTAACATTTAAAAATTGAGTACTTTCAAAACAAACCTTATATTTGTAACAATCAATTAAAAAACCACTCCAAACATGGCTAAAGTAAAGGGTTACGTAGATGTAAACACTGCCCGCTGCAAAGGGTGCAACCTGTGCGTTGTATCCTGTCCCACGGGTGTGTTGGAGTTACAACCGCGCGAGGTGAACGACCGCGGATACCATTTTGTCTATATGAAGAATCCCGATGAGTGTATCGGGTGCGCTAACTGCGGATATGTATGTCCAGAGGGATGTTTGACTGTCTACAGGAAGAAAGCGGAATAATCAGTTCAACCGGGAAAATCAATCAGTAATAAAAGCATTATGTCAGAAGAAATAACTTTGATGAAAGGAAATGAGGCCGTCGCTCACGCAGCCATCCGCTACGGTGTTGACGGCTATTTTGGTTATCCCATCACTCCTCAGTCTGAAATTATAGAAACGCTGATGGAAGCCGCTCCCTGGAACACCACCGGAATGGTGGTGCTGCAGGCAGAGAGTGAAGTGGCAGCCATCAACATGGTCTATGGCGGTGCCTCCTGCGGCAAGTATGTCATGACCTCCTCTTCCAGTCCCGGCATCAGCCTCAAGCAGGAGGGTATCTCCTATATGGCAGGTGCGGAGCTGCCAGGCCTGATCGTGAACGTGCAGCGCGGTGGTCCCGGACTGGGGACGATCCAACCCTCACAGGCCGACTATTTCCAGACCGTGAAGGGCGGGGGACACGGCGACTACCGCCTGATCACGCTGGCACCCAACTCTGTGCAGGAGATGGCCGATTTCGTGGCGCTCGGTTTTGAGCTGGCTTTTAAATACCGCAACCCGGCCATGATCCTTACCGACGGTGTGATAGGACAGATGATGGAGAAGGTGAAGCTCCCCGAACAGCGTCGCAGAAGAACAGAGCAGGAGATCCGTGAACAATGTCCATGGGCTACGCTCGGTAAGACTGCCGACAGGGAACCCAATATCATCACATCGCTCGAGCTCGATTCGGCGGTGATGGAGAAGAACAACGAACGCTTCCAGGCTAAATATCGTGTGGTGGAGGAGAACGAAGTACGCTACGAAGAGGTGAAGTGCGAAGATGCGGACTACCTGCTCGTTGCTTTCGGCTCCGCAGCGCGTATCTGTCTCAAGACGATAAGCCTGGCAAGGGAAGAGGGTATCAGGGTAGGCCTGCTCCGTCCCATCACCCTGTGGCCCTTCCCCACTAAGGTGCTGAATGAATATGCCGGCAAGGTGAAAGGAATGCTTACTGTGGAGCTCAACGCCGGACAGATGATAGAGGATGTGCGCCTAGCGGTGAACGGTAAAATCCCCGTGGAACACTACGGACGTCTGGGTGGTATCGTGCCCACGCCCGACGGAGTGCTCGAAGCGTTAAAAGAAAAAATAGTCAAATAAATAATTACTCATCATGGATCTTAAATACAGAAACATTTTCCTGCTTCTCTTCATGCTGGCATTCGCAGGCACCATCATTGTCTACTTCACTTCCAACAGGGATATGCAGCTGACATGGTACTTTGGTGGAGCGGCTATCCTGTTTTATCTCATCTACAGGTTCTCAAAAAAATAACAGATGACACGACCCTCCTGATTGCTCCCATCCAAAGGATGATGACAGCGGGTTGATCAATGAGAAAAAAAAATAATCGTATGGATACAAACAATATAATAAGTCCGGAAAATCTGGTTTACGCAAAACCGGAACTGATGAACAACAATCATATGCATTACTGCCCGGGATGTTCTCACGGTGTGGTGCATAAGGTGATCGCCGAAGTGATAAGGGAGCTCGAGCTCCAGGAGAAAACCATCGGCATCGCCCCTGTGGGATGTGCCGTCTTCGCCTACAAATACCTCGATATCGACTGGCAGGAAGCAGCCCACGGCCGCGCACCGGCACTGGCTACGGCCACCAAGCGGTTGCTGCCCGACAAGATGGTGTTCACCTATCAGGGCGACGGCGACCTGGCTGCGATTGGTACCGCAGAGACCATCCACGCTGCCAACCGCGGAGAGAATATCGCCATCATCTTCATCAACAATGGAATCTACGGGATGACAGGAGGCCAGATGGCTCCCACCACGCTGAAGGGTATGAAGACATCTACCAGCCCCGATGGCAGGGACGTGCAGACGATGGGTAACCCCCTGAAGATCCTCGATCTGGTGGCGCTGCTCGACGGTGTCTGCCTGGCTACGCGTACAAGCGTGCATACAGCTGCTGCGGTGAAGAAGACCCGACGGATGATCAAGCTGGCGTTTGAGAACTCCATGGCGGGCAAAGGAACTTCTATCGTGGAGGTTGTCTCCACCTGTAATGCAGGATGGAAGATGACACCGGCCGACGCGAACGACTGGATGGTGGAGAATATGTTCCCGGTATATCCAATCGGTGATTTGAAAAATATCTAAAACTTTATAGAGAGATCATGTTACAGGAAATAGTCATATCAGGTTTCGGAGGACAGGGAGTGCTGTCGATGGGGAAAATACTTGCCTACTCGGGCATCATGGAAGAGAAGGAGGTCTCCTGGTTCCCGGCTTACGGACCTGAACAACGGGGCGGAACGGCCAATGTCACCGTCATCATCTCCGATGAACTCATCAGCTCACCCGTAGTGAATAAATATGATATTGCCATTGTGCTGAACCAGCCCTCTCTCGATAAGTTCGAAGAGAAGGTGAAGCCGGGTGGGGTGCTCATCTACGACGGGTACGGCATCCATAAGAAGGTGTCACGTAAAGATATCAATGTCTACAGGATAAACGCCATGGATGAATCGATGAAGATGAACAACACCAAGGTTTTCGATATGATTATTCTTGGGGGGTTGCTCAAGATATCACCCATGGTGGAGCTGGAGAATGTGATGAAAGGCCTGAAGAAGTCATTACCTGAGCGGCATCATAAACTTCTGCCGATGAACGAGCAGGCCATTCTGAAAGGAATGGAGGTCGTTCAACTCGAGCAGAATGCGGAATGAATGTAGTTTTAAAACTACTTCTTACCAAAAGGCCACCAGCTCCATTTCTTTGGCTTGTCACTACTGCTTTTCTTTTCCTGAGCAGCATCAGTTTTTTTCCTGACGATTAATTTTTTCTCACCCGATCGGCTCTCAGCAGCCGATCTTTTCTTTGCTGCACCGGTTACTGCATCGTTTGGAGTTGATGCTCCCTGCCTGCGGGGTGTGCCGGATGCTCTTTGATTCCGCGGTGTTCTTTCATCCCCGGGTGCTCTCTGTTTCTGTGGTCTGTCTGATGTTCCTCCTTCGCGGGGAGCTTTCTTTTTACGTTGAGCTCTTTCTTCACCCGTAGTTCCTTCTGCGCGGGGCGCTCTTTCATCGCGCGGAGATCTCTGCTTACGTGGTGTTCCTTCTTCGCGGGGTGCTCTCTGTTTCCCTGTAGCCTTTTCTTCACCTGCAGTACCTTCTTCCGCTGGTGCTCTTTCTCCGCCTTGTAATCTTTCTGTTCGTGGTTTACGCTGTTCGCGCGATGCTCTCTTTTTCCGCGGTGCTCTCTCTTCACCCTGTGTTCTTACTTCGCGTGGTGCTCTTTCTTCCCCCGCTGCACTTTGTTCGTTTGGTGCTCCCTCCTCCGGTGATGTTCCGGCTGCAGGTGAAGCATCATTTTTCCGTGAATCACCTTGTCTTCCCGATCTGCCTGATTTCTCCGATCGTCCCGAAGGCTTACCGCCTTTGCTTCTCGCGCCCTTGCCTGAACGGTTGAAAACACCTCTGCGGCCGCTCTCTTTCGTGGGGTTATATTCCGGACCCTCTCCCAGTTCTGATGGGATAGGGTTCTTGTAGACCTCTTTCTCCAGAAATTTCTCTATCTGCAAAAAGCGATACTGTTCGTCGGGTGCAACAAAGGTGATGGCCATACCTGAATCACCCGCACGGGCTGTACGTCCAATCCTGTGCACGTAATCCTCCACGTCGTAAGGAACCTCGAAGTTGATCACCATGGAAATGTCATCGATATCGATCCCTCTGGCCACAATATCCGTAGCCACGAGGATGTCCACCCGCTCGTTACGGAACTCGTGCATGATGTTGTCACGCTGTGCCTGGTCCAGGTCCGAATGCATCTCTCCTGCCGAGAGGCCCATACTGCGGAGTGTCTTAGCCAGTTCCTTCACCCGCTGTTTCGATCCGGAGAAGAGAATCACCTTTTTGGGTTTCTTCTCCTTAAAAAGATTTCTCACGATCCCCATCTTCTGTGGTTCGTAACAGATGAAAGCCGATTGTAGGATGGTGTCAGGTGGTCGCGTGATGGAGATGCTGATCTCTTCGGGCTTGTGCAGGATGGTCTTGGCCAGCTGCTGTATCTTGGGTGGCATGGTGGCCGAGAACATGATGGTCTGCCTCTCTTTGGGCAGCAGCTTCTCCAACTTCATGATGTCATCGAAGAACCCCATATCGAGCATACGATCCGCCTCATCCAGGATAAAATATTTCACTCCAGAGAAATCGATGTCATAAAGGTTGATATGCGAGAGCAGTCTCCCCGGGGTGGCAATCACCACATCGGCGCCGCTCAGCAATCCCCGTTTCTGTACACTCCACGCTTCACCGTCGTTACCTCCGTACACCGCTACCGATGAGAAGGGGGTGTAGTAGGAGAAACCCTCCATCTGCTGGTCGATCTGCTGCGCCAGCTCGCGCGTGGGAGCCATGATGATAGCGTTCACCTTATGTTCATCGTGCGGTTCCGTCTGCAGATTGTTCAACAGGGGCAGCAGGAATGCAGCAGTCTTACCCGTGCCGGTCTGGGCACAGGCAATCACATCCTGTCTGTTAAGTATCACAGGGATAGCCTGTTCCTGCACGGGAGTCATATCTTTAAAGTTCATTGCCTGCAATCCGTCTAATAGAGAATCGCAGAGTGGGAGGTCGGTAAATAACATCAATATCTTCTTCTTTTTTACAAAGATACGACGAATAATTGGTTTTGTAAAAACTGCGAAAATAAATTCAGGTGAATATTTTTTCTTTTCGAAAAAAATGATACCTTTGCACTCGCATTTGAGCAAGATGCAGGGAGAGATGGCAGAGTGGTCGATCGCGGCGGTCTTGAAAACCGTTGAAGTGCAAGCTTCCGGGGGTTCGAATCCCTCTCTCTCCGCAGAACAGCAGGAAATCCTTATCAAGCAATTGACAGGGATTTTTTTTTGTTTCACTTACACAATAAGATAGCTGATAAAAGTTGGCTGTCTGTAAAATAAAATATTTACCTTTGCATTTGAATAGCCAGAACCAA
>JAENWZ010000192.1 GCA_016649795.1 Proteiniphilum sp.
ATATCATAGAGTGCGCGTGGTGTTGAGGCATGCACCAATACACCGCAATTGCCCGGTTGAGCTGCAAAGCGATACTCCACGTCCAATCGGTAATTTTCAAACTCCTCGTCTGTGATGAGGTGTCCACCGGGAGTACCTAGACTCACCAGCAGACCATTGCGAACAATGAATGGGTTCATAGTGTCGGGGTTATTGTCCATTGCCGGTACATCTGCGTGCCAACCGCTAAGGTCTGTGCTATTAAATAGAGTTTGGTTTGCAGGCTGTTTTTGTGTGCAGGCCGATAGAACAACAAGTACTGTTAGTAGGAGTAAATTAGTTTTCATATGATTAAAACATTTTGGACTTTTAGAGCAAAGGGTAGTTGTTAATGGGAACAAATATAAACAATATTCATATTAAATAGAATCATTTACTTCTATTTAAATTTTTTAGTACGAACAGTGTGATATCTGCAGAACTTTTTCAATTATTCTCCCCTCTATACCCGTTACATCACTGTTTAGAGGTACCAGTGACCCCATCAATGCCATCTACTCCGACTGGGAACGGGGCACCTTCCGGGGTGGGAGCAGCAACTACGGAGAAGATTACGGCATCGGGTGAAAAAAACAAAGCGGGATAAAAATATTTTGTTATTTTTGTAGAAACAAAGAGGAGTACCCTGAACATCACCTTTCTAAAAAGAGACGGCTATGGAAGCCTCACCCATTATCTCGGCTAACAGTCAGCATGCCCACAAGCTGGGCTCCTCGGGTAAGCCGATACCGAGGATGGAGATTATGATCGCCGATAACAAGATGAATCTTCTTCCCGTGGGTGAGAAGGGTGAGATCATTATCCGTGGTGGAAATGTGATGAAGGGTTACTGGAAGAATCCTGAGGCGACGGCTGAGACCATCGTCGACGGGTGGCTCCATACCGGGGATATGGGTTATCTTGATGCGGACGGCTACCTCTATGTGCTGGGTCGCACCAAGGCGCTGCTGATAAGTAACAACGGTGAGAAGTTCTCACCCGAGGGGATTGAGGAGCCCTTCAGTGAAAAGAACGGACTGGTCAACTCCACCATGAAGATCGTGAAGCATAAGGTATATGAAAAATATGCCCGTGAGATAGAGTTGCTGCACACGACAGAGGGGAAATGTTCAGATTCGGAGAAAAATCTGGGGGTGCTGGCAAGGTTGTTGGGAAAATATTCGTGAGCTTGTCCGCTCAGCAGGAGAGGGAGATCTTTAGCTCCTCTCCGCTTTTTTGCTGTCTCCGATTTCGCACATGGAGCAGCCACCGCAATAAGAGGAGTCTCTTTTGGTGAAAAAGAAGTGATAGATCTGTCGCAGAAGGATGATTCCTACGATGATCCCGATGATGATGACGATAAAAAGTTGCAGGTCCATATCAATTAAACAATAGATTTCTTAAAATAGTTCGATATCCCTTCATCATTCCTAAACGAACAGACTCCCCACCTGATGCACCAGGAAGGCGACAAGCCAGGCCAGGCCGGTGGAGTAAAGCACGCTGAAGAGAGCCCATCGCCAGGAGTGCGCCTCCTCTTTAATGGCAATGATGGTGGCGATACAGGGGAAATAGATCAGCACAAACAAGAGAAAGCCGATGATGACGAGCGTGGTGAAGACGGGTGTCCCGTCGTCATAGGTCTCTCCCTGCAATCGTTCCTTCAGCGACTGCTGATCCTCGCTATCGCCGGTATAGAGCACACCCATGGTGCTGATCACGATCTCTTTGGCTGCCATCCCCGAGAGAAGGCTCACCGATATTTTCCAGTCGAACCCGAGCGGCCGCATCACCGGCTCCATGAACTTGCCTATAGTGCCTATGTAAGAGTTCTCTTGATGCTCCGTGTTGCGGTTGTGTACTATTTCAGCAGTCAGGCTCTCCCGTTCATCGGCACCCATAGCTCCGGTGTTGTGCTGCATCTCTATCTCTGCGATCTGCGCATCGTACCCGGCTTCCCTTTCTTTGTCGCGAGGGAAATAGCCCAGGAACCAGATGATGATGGAGCCGATAAGTATGGCCCCTCCCATCTTCTGCAGGTACTGACGTGAGCGGTCCCACATATGTGTGAAGACCGATTTCAACGTAGGCATGCGGTAGGGTGGCAGCTCCATCACGAAAGGTGTATCATCCTCCCTGAAGAGGGTCTTTCGTAAGATGCGTGCCGTGAAGGCCGCGATAAGGATGCCCACAGCGTAGAGCCCCAGCAGTATCAGGCTCGCCCTGGAGGGGAAGAAAGCGCTGACGAAGAGGATGTATACCGGCAGTCGTGCGCTGCAGGACATAAACGGGACAATGAACATGGTGATCATACGGCTGCTCCTGCTCTCTATTGTACGTGTGGCCATAATGGCAGGTACGTTGCATCCGAACCCCATAATCAGGGGTATAAACGATTTGCCGTGCAGTCCCATCTTGTGCATCACCTTATCCATGATGAAGGCAGCCCGTGCCATATAGCCCGAGTCCTCCATGAATGCGATGAAGAGATAGAGTATCACAATGTTGGGCAGGAAGACGATCACTCCTCCCACACCGCCGATGATGCCATCCACAATCAGGTCCTTGAGCGGTCCCTCCGCCATATTGCCTCTGAAGAGGTTACCCAGCTGTGCCACCAGCCACTCTATCCAGGCCATGGGATAACCACCCAGTCGGAAGGTGGCTTCAAACATAAGCCAGAGAAAGATGAAGAAGAATGGAAACCCGAGATATTTGTGCGTGACCAGAGTGTCGATCAGTTTCGTTTTGTCGGCAAGTTGAGTTTTTTCCGTAAGGGTCTGCTTCAATCCTCCGGCGATAAAACCATAGCGGGCGTTGGTGAAGGCCGATTCGGGATCCTCGCGCAGCAGCTTCTCTATGTAAGCCCTCTCCTTGTCCCTGCGTGCGAAGATGGGCATGTTGTCCGGTAGCCCGCTCAGACGATCCTCCATCTCTTTGTCACCTTCCAGCAGTTTGATACAAAAATAGCGGAGGGGCATGTTCAAATTAGCAGTTACACTGTTCTCTATTTCCCGCTCCATGATGCCGATCGATTTTTCCAGTACCCTTCCGTAGGGTATCAGCACATGTTCATGCTCCGTCTCCTGATAAACGGAGATCACCTTCTCCAGTAGCTGGGGAATCCCTTCACCTCTTTTCCCCACGGTGGGAACGATAGGGGTGTTGATAAGGGCGGCGAATGTCTTGTGATCGAAGGTGCGACCGCTCTGCTCCATCTCATCGTACATATTCAGGGCGATGACCATGGGCACCTCCAGGTCAATCAGTTCGGTTGTGAGGTAGAGGTTCCGCTCTAGTGCCGAAGCGGAGACCACGTTGATGATGACGTCAGGCTCCTCCTCCAGGATATGCTTCCGTACGAACAGCTCTTCAGGGGTGTATGCCGACAGGGAGTAGGTACCCGGCAGATCGACCAGCGTGAAGGTGTATCCGTTGTGCTTCAGTGTCCCCTCCTTTGAGTTGACTGTCACACCGCTGTAATTGCCAACATGCTCATGCGCTCCCGAGGCCAGGTTGAAAATGGAGGTCTTCCCCGCGTTGGGGTTACCTACGAGCGCTACTCTGATATTTTTTACCTGCTGATGCTGGACGCCGTTGTGGTGAATATGGTGCTCTGCTCCGTTGCCCTCATATTCCTCTATGGTCAGAGGATCGTCACCCGCAGCACCATTTTTCCCGATATCCGCTGCAAGCATACATATCTCTACCATTACCGCCTCACTGCGGCGCAGAGAGACCTCATACTCCATGATCTCGTATTTGATAGGATCTTTCAGCGGGGCATTCAGGATGGACCTCACCTCCTGACCGCGCACGAATCCCATCTCCAGGATGCGTTTCCTGAAGGCTCCACTGCCGTTCACCTTGATGATGTATGCCTTATGTCCGGTTTGTAATTCTGAAAGACGCATGGATGTCCCTACTCTCTTTATTGATCTGCAAAGATACATCATTTTCTCCGCATTATTTATAATTGGTATAAATAATAGCTTGAGGCTTACCATATTTAAGCTTGTCCGTAGGGTAGGTACAACCTCTCCTTATTATTAATGTTCTTTTTACCAGCTTGTTAATGGTCATGCGGATAATATGCCTTTTTTGATGCTTTTTTTGTATTTTTGAAGAGAGTTAGAGCAGTAAAAAAAATCAAACTATAAAGAGAAATAAGTATGGATTACAGAATTGAGAAAGATACGCTGGGCGAGGTACAGGTGCCAGCCGACAAGCTGTGGGGTGCACAGACAGAACGGTCGCGCAACAATTTCAGGATAGGACCGCCCGCATCTATGCCGGTGGAGATCATCCGCGGCTTTGCCTATCTGAAGAAGGGAGCCGCCTATGCCAATCATGAGCTTGGAATGTTGTCGAGGGAGAAACGCGATGCTATTACACAGGTGTGCGATGAGATACTGGAGGGGAAGCACGACGATCAGTTCCCACTGGTCATCTGGCAGACAGGGTCGGGAACACAGAGTAATATGAATGTGAACGAAGTGATTGCCAACCGTGCACATCAGCTGGCCGGCAAAACGATCGGCGAGGGTGAGAAAACGCTGCAACCCAACGATGATGTGAACAAATCACAATCTTCGAACGACACCTTCCCTACAGGGATGCACATCGCCTGTTACAAA
>JAENWZ010000396.1 GCA_016649795.1 Proteiniphilum sp.
AGCAGCTGGAGGAGGAGGGGGTGCTGACGCTCAACAGGGAGCTGCCGCTGGCTGAACTGACTAACCGCATCGCCGTGATCTCCTCTCCCACAGCTGCGGGGTACGAGGATTTCCGTGATCAGCTGTCGAAGAACCCGGGGGGATTCGCCTTCTATACCCGGCTGTTCCCTGCCATCATGCAGGGCGATAGAAGTGAAGCATCCATCATCGCGGCGCTTGAAAAGGTGTTTCAATACAGCCATCTGTTCGATGCTGTGGCGATTATCCGAGGGGGTGGTGCCACCTCCGATCTCAGCTGCTTCGACTCCTATTCAGTCGCCACCAACGTGGCCCAGTTCCCCCTCCCGGTGGTGAGCGGTATCGGACATGGGAGGGATGTCACCGTGCTCGATCATGTGGCGCACACCCGTGCCAAAACACCCACTGCCGTCGCTGAGTTTTTCATCACCCATTTAACCCAAACGGCCTCTGAACTTCTCGATTTTCAGGATCGGATCGTCTCAGATAGCGAAACGGTGATGCTCAGGGAACAATCAGAGCTGTTCTCCCTGTCGAAAGAGGTGGTCCATCAATCAACACTTCTGCTGCAAAGAGAGATTACCGGAGTTGAACAACTATCAGGAACAATGAGACACTCCTTGAAGCACCAGTTGCAGAGTCAGTATCATTTTGTGGAAAGCAGGCAGCAATATGTGCAGATGGTATCGCCTGAGAATGTGCTCAGGCGGGGATACACGCTCACAACGAGGAATGGGAAGATCATCACCTCGCTTAGGGGGCTGTCGGTGGATGATACCATACAGACACGATTTAAAGACGGCGTATCCACGTCGGTCATTACCCTGCTGGATCATGCAGACGGAGAAGCCTCATCGTGATGAAGGAGAGAAATAACCTGAGAACAAGCAAAAATAAAACATATGGAAAAAATGACCTACACGGAAGCAAAAAAAGAGCTCGAACAGATTGTCTCGGCCATCGAGACGGGCGAGCTGGATGTAGATGCACTCACCTACAAGGTGAAAAGGGCATCGGTGCTGATTGCCTTTTGCAAGGAGAAACTGACCAAAACGGACAAGGAGCTCCGGAAAATACTGGACGATATCTCATGATCCCCGAAAAAAAACTGAGTCTCATTATCGTTGCCGGCGGCAAAGGAGCCCGTGCCGGCGGTGAGCTGCCGAAACAGTTTCAGCCTGTTGGTGACAAGCCTATGCTGATGCGGACCATAGAGGCATTCTACGATTATGACCACAGGATGCGCATCGTGGTGGTACTACCGGAGGGATTTACTTCCTACTGGGAACAGTTATGTAACAGGCATCACTTTACGCTGCCTCACCAGGTCACTTCAGGAGGTGTGACACGCTTTCATTCTGTAAAAAATGGGTTGGAGTTGATTTCTGAAGAAGAGACCGTGGGAGTGCATGATG
>JAENWZ010000002.1 GCA_016649795.1 Proteiniphilum sp.
GTCATGATATCCTCCAGCAAGAATGAATAGGCCATTCTTCTTTCAACATATCCCATCAGTGAGCCAAAGAGCAGCATCCAGCCCCATACGATAAAAAGTATCGCCCACTTTTTCAATCTGTTTTTGGTAACTCCATTCATTGTGAATTAATTTAAGTTAATTTAAATTGCTTCCATGTTATCAGTCGTCCACAGAATATTTAGTTTCTTCATACTCTCTGTATCCAGCATTGATCAATTAATTTTAAAAAACAAGATTATCTCTGATTGATGAACACACAATTGTTAAGTCTCTCTATTTTGTATGGTTTGCGATAAAATCACAAATTTCACCGAATGCTTCTCTGGCTTCGGGAAACAAAGGAGTTAACAAGGGAAAAGCATGCACCATATTATCCCATTTTCGTAACGTTACATCCACCCCATACGCTGTTGCAACCCCCGCCACATTCACGCAATCATCCAGATGTATCTCATGCGTTCCGGCGCAGATATACAACGGCGGGATACCTTCGTAATTCCCGAACAGGGGTGATAACAACGGGTTTTTCGTGTCATTGCCTGAAATATACAGATTGGTCCAAACTGTCCATGATCCCATGGGAGCGACATCATTTTTTGCATTATACTCGAATGATTTTGCACTGCAGCTCAGGTCTGTGACAGGTGATATAGAGAAGGCCGCCTTGGGTAACGAAAGATGCTCTGCCTTCAATGCCAGTAACAACGACAGGGTTAAAGTAGCTCCGGCAGATTCTCCTCCAACAACGACGTTTTGGGACTTATATCCCTGATCAAGCAACCATTTGTAGATGGCGACACAATCTTCCGTCGCTGCCGGGAAGGAGTGTTCCGGTGCTAATCTGTAATCGAACACCAGCGATTTTAACTGACACCTCTCTGCAAATTTGGCCACATGCATCCTGTGTGTAATGGTTGATCCTGAGATAAAACCTCCGCCATGTATATATAGTAAGATTTTATCCTTTTTAGGGTGTTGCGGGATGATCCACTCGGCATTGATTTCCCCGATAGATATTTTCTGTGTGGATATACTTTTGGGAAGTTTCACTTTGATTGACGATTTATCAACACTCTCCCGAAATTTCTCAACGGAGAAGCTTTCATCAACCACTTCAGGCTTCAATTGAAAAGAGAACAGATGCCTGTTTTTAATCATTCCGATGACTAATCTGCTTCGAAAACTGGACATGGTAAGATCTGTTTATAAAAACAAAAGTAGTAATTATTATGAAAGTGTGATATAAGTTGTTACAAGAATGTTTATCAGAGAGATGAAAGTTTAACATTCTTACGGTCTGCTGTTATCACCCATAATGTGATGCTTAAAAGGAAGCTTCTAACTCCCGACTAACGTCATGTACAATAATAAATAATTAATTTTTATCTTTGCAGGAATAAAACCGTTGATGTTGAAACAGAGGATCCATAAAACATCATCATAAATATGTACATCATATGAACCCTGCCCTGAAACTAAAAATCAGACCGATAATTCTGTTGTTCCTGACAACACCCGTTTTCATAGCCTGCGGTATAAAGGGTAATGCCGGTATAAAGCAATCCTCCCCGCATGAGGAAGTAATTGATGTAAGAGCGTATTCGGCGGATAAACCGGGTAACGTGTTGGACACTACTTTTGCAAAAATCCTGATTCCTGATCATGGAAGCATTACCGGAGGGGATGGTACCTATTCCATTGCATTACCGGACGGGAGAAGCCTGTTTTTGATGGGTGATTCCTATACAGGTCCGGTAATAAACGGCAGTCGTTCCATGTCTGACCATATGTTTCGAAATTCATACATTCTTTATGATAATGGTCGTGTAACTGCGCTGCTTGATGCCAACGGAGAGAACACCTCCGCAGCAATACCTCCCGGGGTGACAAATGAACATGAAAAATGGTATTGGCCCGGTCATGGTTTCGCAAGAGATAACAAGTTGTTTATTTTTCAAACCTTGATGTATCAGGGGGAGCCCGGGATGTGGGGATTCAGATACAAAACGACGGACATCCTTGAGTATAGTCTGCCGGACATAAAACTGAAAAGCACAAAAACGATACCGTTTGAAGGTTCAACCGATATTCATTTTGGGATGGCTGTGCTTGATGATAACGATTACATCTATATCTATGCGCAGGTGGATGTGGATAATGGGTGGGATCCCATCTCCGATGCTTTAGTAGCACGCACAACCATCGACAAGCTGTATACGGCATGGGAGTACTTCGATGGTACATCATGGAGTCTTCATGCTTCTGATGCGGCGAAAATGGAGGGATTCTCCACTGTTCCGGTCTCATCCCAGTTTAATGTTTTCAAGCTGAATGATAAATATGTTTTATTGACCCAGTCTAAACAATTTAATTCCGGAGAGATCTATACATTTATTTCCGATCACCCTCAAGGTCCATGGTATAATAAAAAGCTGATTTATAAAATACAGGAAAAAGAGAACCCGAATCTGTTCACATACAACGCCATGGCACATCCTCAATTTGAAAAAGAGGGAATGATTTTAATCAGCTATAATGTCAATAATCAAGATTTTGTACAGCAACATGATGATGTCTCAACTTATCGTCCCCGCTTTCTCTGGATAGATATTGACAACATTGTGGGTGATTGAAATGATAAATGGGTGCAAGCCACTCCTGCACCCTGTCATCTTGTTAGCTATTTTTGCACTGATCACCCTGGTTGTGTCTGGAATCGGATCCTTGTTAAGTTGACTATTTCATTGTAAAAAAGCGTACCTCGAACAAGAATTGTGACGATTGAACGTTTTACCGTTCGGGATACTGTTGCGCGTTGTTTGTTCTGTGAAAATAACCCGTTTGATCGGAGACAAAATGCATATCCACCTGTGGGAACGGAATGGTAATGTTGTTTTCGGTAAACTTCTTAATGATGATTTTTCTGATGTCTGATTTTACATTCTCAATTCTGAAAACGTTATCGCTGAAGAACAACAATTCAAAATCGAGAGACGAGTTGCCAAAATCAATAAACCGGGCGATTATTGTGGACTTGTCCGTTATATCCTGATGCTGGAGTGCGCTCTCTTTCAATACCTTTATGACCAGATCGAGATCGCTCCCGTATGCAACACCTACTTTGATTTTAAACCTTGTTCTTTTTTGCTGATGACTCCAGTTTATCACCTTGTTGGAGGTGATCAGTGAGTTTGGAATAATAATGACAATCTCATCTCTGTTGATAGCCTTGGATGTACGTAAACCAATCCGCTCTATCCTCATCACATCGTCATCCAGTTCCAAAATATCACCCACCCTGATCGATCCTTCAAACAGTAATATGATGCCTGATACAAAATTGTTGAAAGTGGCCTGTAAGCCCAGACCAACACCCACCAGCAGCGCGGCTGACCCGGCGAGGACAACATTCAGTTTTACACCCAGTGTTTCCAGTATCAACAGAATTGAAATGATCCAGATTAAGTACTTGATTATCTGAAATAGCGAAAATAGATTCCCTCTCTCGAACCTGTTTTCAATACTCTTACGGAACAACATTCGTTTGATCACTGAAATTAACAACATTGTAACTAGTAGTGTGATTACCACAGTGAGTATAATACTGTTGGTGAAAGAGTACTCTCCGATCCGGAATATCTCAAATTCAATAAACTTTTTCAACTTTTCCATTTTAGTTGTAGCGTGTTGTTTCTGGGAACAAATTTAGCAGAAAATTGCTTTCATCACTCTTTCTTCAAGATTTTCTATCTCATTTTTGTTTTTTCTTAATGGTCAGCTGCTCCATTCTTGTATGTGTTGTCGGTCTTTTTCCATCATTTTCACTATCTTTGTGCCCTCATTCGACCCTGAATGAAATCGACCCTGAAAAATTTTCGGGAAATTGCATATGTAACTAATAATCAGAAATATAAAATAAAGTATGTCAGACGACAAGAAAATTATTTTCTCCATGGTGGGAGTGAGTAAAACATTCCCGCCGCATAAACAGGTGTTGAAAGATGTTTACCTCTCTTTTTATTATGGAGCCAAAATAGGAATTATCGGGTTGAACGGTTCGGGTAAATCGACACTGTTGAAAATAATAGCCGGCATTGAGAAGGAATTTCAGGGTGAGGTAGTGTCCGATAAGAGCTTTTCGGTGGGGTACCTGGAGCAGGATCCCAAGCTCGATGATAATAAAACGGTGATTGAGATCGTACGCGAAGGTGTGCAGCCGATCATGGATCTGCTGGCCGAATATGAAGATATCAACCTGAAGTTTGGTCTTCCCGAGTATTACGAGGATGAAGAGAAGATGAACAAGCTCTTTGACCGTCAGGCAGAGCTGCAGGACAAGCTGGATGCCGCCGATGCCTGGAGCATCGACAACAGGCTGGAGCGCGCGCGATGGATGCCCTTCGCTGTCCGGACGAAGATGAATCAGTGCATCATCTCTCGGGAGGTGAGCGCCGTCGTGTGGCACTCTGTCGTCTCCTCTTGCAGGAGCCTGATGTGTTATTGCTTGATGAGCCTACCAACCACCTGGATGCAGAGTCCATTGACTGGCTCGAGCAACATCTGCAACAATACAAAGGTACAGTGATCTGTATCACCCACGACCGTTACTTCCTCGATCATGTCGCCGGCTGGATCCTCGAAATGGACCGTGGTGAAGGAATACCCTGGAAAGGGAACTACACCTCATGGCTGGAACAGAAAACCAGGCGGATGGCACAGGAAGAGAAGCAGGTCAGCAAGCGCCGCAAGACGTTAGAAAGAGAGCTGGATTGGATCAACATGGCCCCCAAAGCCCGTCAGGCCAAAGGGAAAGCCCGTCTGAACTCCTATGAGCAATTGTTGAACCAAGACCAGAAAGAGCGTGAAGAGAAGCTGGAGATCTTTATCCCCAACGGACCTCGACTGGGAAATAAGGTGATCGATGCCAGGGGAGTGGCCAAAGCCTTCGGCGATAAGCTACTGTTCGATAACCTCAACTTCATGCTCCCACCCAACGGTATCGTGGGGGTGATTGGCCCCAACGGAGCAGGTAAAACCACCCTTTTCCGAATGATCCAGGGAATGGAAACACCGGATAAGGGAACATTTGAAGTAGGGGAGACCGTAGTAACCGCCTACGTAGATCAGGCCCACGAAGCCATCGATCCCGAAAAAACAGTCTATCAGGTGGTCTCCGGCGGAACGGAGTTCATACGTGTCGGCGGGAAAGAGATTAACTCCCGGGCTTATCTGGCCCGTTTTAACTTCACCGGTGCCGATCAGGAAAAACTTTGTGGTGTGTTGTCCGGAGGTGAACGTAACCGTCTGCATCTGGCACTCACACTCAAAGCTGAGGCAAATGTGCTACTGCTTGATGAGCCGACCAACGATATAGATGTGAACACACTACGCGCAATGGAAGAAGGGCTTGAGAACTTCGCCGGCTGTGCAGTGGTTATATCCCACGACCGCTGGTTCCTTGACCGGGTATGTACGCATATACTCTCTTTTGAAGGCAACTCCGAAGTGTTTTACTTTGAAGGCTCCTACAGCGAGTATGAAGAGAACAAAAAAATGCGTCTGGGCAACGTGGAACCAAAAAGGGTGCGCTACAGGAAACTGTAAGGATGTAAAATTTTCTGTCTTGAATTGAAAGGCTTACATATCCAATGATCGCCTTAATGACTTTATATCCTGGCGTACATCCCAGACAAGAACGATATAAACTACATTGCTTTGAAGATAGTAATATAACTTGCTTCGGCGTTTAATGATTATGTATCGAAATGTTTTTGTTGAAGAGGAATGAATGGAATCCTTTTTACCCATAAAAGGATGGAGAGAAAGTAAGTTAGTTTGTGTTTCTATTTCATTACGAATGTTTCTGGCAATCGCATCACCAAAATTTAATTTTATAAATTTCAGTGTTGCTTTCAGACTATCTTTACCTGTTTTTGTCCAAATTATTTCCATCCCATTACACTATCCATCTCATCCATTACCTCTTTTGTAGCGTAAGTTGGAAGATTCTCTTCCAATTCTTCAACTGACGAATGGAGGAGATCATAAAGAACAGGATTGTGTTTGTTCGACACCAATGTCATTACCTCATGCAGTTTACGAAGGTTGTCATCGTCAAGCTCCATAACATCTTGAATTACCTTTAACCGTAATGCGTCATTATCAGATGATTTCATTTCTATCGATTATTTTAAATTATTCTTACAAATATAACACAATTGATTAATTATTTGTTGATATTTTACATTTTCGATTCTACGATTATTATACAAAAAATCAAAGGAGTTATTGTTCAATGCGCACAATAAAACAAAGGAGTTTGCAATCATCGTCAGGTTCTTAATGATTATGATGATGTTCCTTGATTTTCATTATCTTTGTGGTGTTCGACTCCATACTGCAGAAAAAAATTGCCTGGCCGGATTTAAACGTGGGTAAAGAATATAACAAGATGATGAGAAAATCGATAGTAATTGTACTGATACTTATTCTACAGACTACGCTTTATGGGCAAAACAGTCTCTATAAAGGGGTGGTTACCGATGCGCAGTACAAGACACCGGTACCCTATGCCATTGTTTACGTGGAGCATACACAGATTGGCGCCGTGGCCAACAACATAGGTGAATTCACGTTTACGGTTCCCTATTCTCTGAAGAATAGCAGGCTGGCGAGCGTGGGGGAGGGGTACCGTCTGACCTACCTCTCACCGCAGAGCCCCGGGCAGGCTCCCTTGCACATTGCTTTGCAGCCACAGGAAACGGAACAGGATCTTATATCGCCACCGGGTGGTGTTTCAGAGAAACAAGGAAAGATTGTGTCGCTGCTGAACAAGGCGGCCCGGTTTGTGATAAATGACTGGATTCCGCTGGGAGATCCTGAAACCAACAAATTTGATTTTGGCAGGATCCAAACCTTTCCCACCTACAACTCCATTGAAGGTGTTCGTCTCAGAGCGGGTGTCGCTTCCAACTCACGTCTGAGTCCGCACTTCTTCGTGAAAGGATATCTTGCCTACGGATTCAGAGATCAGCAGTTCAAGTATCGCGGCGAAGCCATCTGGTCGTTCGACAAGAAAGCGTACCACGACGAGGAGTTTCCCAAAAATAACCTGCGACTGGTGTACGAGAAAGATCTCTATTCACCCGGTGAGATGCATCCCCGTGCACTAAACGACCTGCTGCTGGTCACTTACCGGCGGTCGCTCAACGAGGCTACCTATCGCAATTTTGCCGAGATCAACTACGAAAGAGAGTATAAAAACGGATTGGCACATACAGTCTGGTTGAGGAGAGCACGAATGATTACGGAGGGTGAATTGCGATTTGAAGAACTTGAGGGAGATATGATCTTACACGAACATGCCCTCAATACATCCGAAATGGGGCTGCAATTACGTTACTCCGTGAGAGAAGCATACGTGCAGCAGAAACGCAAACGCCGGCCTATTGAGATGACCAGCCCTGTTTTTTTCCTTTCTCACACGATAGGGCAGTACGATTACTTCGGTGAGGAGAAGCCTTTTCACCGCTCGGAGCTCTCTGCCCAGAAGCGCTTCCTGCTGGGTGAGGCCGGCAGGATTGATGCCGTAGGAGAGGTGATGAAGATATGGAATGCCGTGCCTTTCCCCTTGCTGGTCTATCCCAATCAGAGACAGAGGCATCATATCGAGAACAACGCGTTCTTCCTGAACAGGGCACTCGAGTTGATGGCCGATGAACAGTATACCCTTCGGACCACATTCGTAGGGGATGACCTGTTACTGTCAAAAATACCGTTGCTGGACAGGTTGGGAATAAAGGAGCTGCTCTCCCTGAGAGCATCCTACGGCAGACTGAGCGACAAGAACGATCCCGAACAATCATCGCATCTCTACACATTCCCTGCTGCTTCACAGAGATACGGGTCCACACCCTATCTGGAAGGAACAATCGGTATAACCAATGTCCTGGGTCTTCTGAGGGTGGAGTATGTGCATCGCTTCACCTATCGTGATCTCCCCGATGCTTTGCTGGGGAAGATCAGGGTCGATGTGACACTGTAACAGTCGTAAATGTGACATTGTAACAGATGTAAATCTGACGCTGTAAATGATGTAGATATAACCCCGTAGTAGTATAAAAGGATGAGCACCCGGATAAAAAGCATAAAAAAGAACGCCGGCGATATCTGGAACAACGTTTTCTGGAAGAATCCCTATCATCTGTGGGCATTGAAGGTGACGGTCTCCATAGCCTTCCTGTTGGTCCCTGCCGAGTTGCTCTTTCACAACTCTTTCATCGGGACCACCATGGCACTGGGGGTGGTGGCCATGGCGCTGGGTGAGACCGATGTACATCCCCGCGGACGGTTAAAGTCGGCAGCCATTGCATTGATCCTCTTCATTCTCACAAGCTCCCTTGTTGAGCTGTTCCTGCCCTTTCCTGCAATATTCGCTGTTGTGCTGACCATCATGGCATTCAGCCTGTTGCTGGTGGGAGGGCTGAGTTCACGTCTTCAGGGAATTACCTTCGGCACGATGCTCATTCTGGTATACACGATGCTGGGTGCCGGTACGAGTGATGTATGGTTCCATCAACCCGTGCTCTACACCATCGGTGCATTATCTTATTCCGTCATCTCCATCCTGCTGTTGTATCACAGACCCCATCGGCTATTAAAGGATCAGCTTGCACGCGGATTTCAATACTTGTCAGAATATATCGAAGTGAAAGCCAATCTCTTTCCGAGTAACCCTCAGGTGCAGAAAGAGATACGAAACAAGCTGGCGCAAAAAAATATTGAGCTGGCACAACAGATTGAAGCTTGTAAGAACGATCTCTACAGCTACTCTGAAGAAAGCAATCCCGATTCGCTTGAGATAGTGAACAGCTATTACAGGAAATGGTTCTTATTGCAGGAGATGCAGGAGAGAGCCATATCGAGTCATGAGCAGTATGATCTCTTGTCGAGCCAGGTGGAAAACACCGAACTGATTGAGGGATTTGGACAGCTGATGCGTGAGCTGGCAAAGGCAATGCATCTTTATGCAGAATCACTGATCACCGATCAACCCTATAAGCATCCCATCTCACTGAAATGGACCACTTCAGCTTTGCAAAATATGCTTGAAGACGAAAGAGGAGAGTCACACTATCTTACTCTTTCACTGCTGACGAGTAACCTGATGGGATTGGAGAAAAGTCTGCGGGAGGAGGAGCAAACCGTTGCTCAGATAGATGTGACCGAGTTCAATACCCGCAAACCGGAAAGAAAACGGATACGGACAATCATCTCACCCAAGCATCCCCGTTTTCGTTTTGCTGTACGGCTTACCCTGACATGGTTGATTGGATTTGGTATCATGCAGTTGCTCCATTTCGAGAAAGGAGCTTGGATACTTCTGACTTCACTGATTGTCTTTCAGCAGACTTACAGTGCTACCCGCATGCGTCTTTTTCACCGCGTGCTGGGTACCCTCCTGGGCGTTGTGCTGGGAGTCACACTGGCTCATCTGTTACCCACGCATGCCGGTCAGATACTTCTTTTGCTGGGATCGATCTATGCTTTCTACTACTGGTTGAAAAAGAACTATGTCGTAGCAGCCATCTTCATCACCATCTTTGTGCTGGCAGCATTCAACCTCCTTACCAGCGAGGGGGTGGCGGTGATGCTCCCTCGTATTGTGGACACCCTTATTGGCGGTATCCTTGCCTTTCTGGTAGTACGTTTTGTATGGCCCGACTGGCAGTACAAGCAACTCCCGGACTTGTTGCATACAGCAGTGGTGGAGAATAAACGCTATTTCGAGAGCATCTATGACGGCTCTGTTAACGAGGAGGATTATCTTCATAACCGGCGTACTGCCAATAACGCAGATAATGCACTCACTTCGGCATGGAAAGGAATGCGTATCGAACCCAAGAGCACGCGTCTCTACCAAAATAAGGCATTTAACATCACCAATCTGAATCATGCGTTGTTGTCCTATATCTCCGCATTCGGTGTACACAAGTATTCCATTGAATTAACGGAAAAAGAGCGTGAATTTTGTCGCGACATAAGCAGTGTCCTGCATTTTGTTTCGGAGTCGCTTAAGAGCCCTGACGATGAAATGGAATATAATAATTATATCGAACTTGCCAACCGATGGGAAGATAGTATGGCAGAAATGAAGAACGATGCCGGTAACAGGCGGATGGTGCTGATCTACAATATAGCCCACGTCTCACGTGAAATACTGGTGGAAGCGAAGGGTATTAAAAAACTGTATGAAATGAATTGAGCAGCGTCTCACTCTTTCTCATTCACGTAAAAGCGTTCCGTTGTTTCTCGGCGAAACGTTTTTTTTGTGTTATCTTTGTACCTTATTTCATTTGTAAATGGTTACGATTTTAGGCATAGAGTCATCCTGCGACGATACATCAGCTGCGGTGATCCGTGATGGGGTTATCCTTTCCAACGTGATTGCCGGACAGGCAGTGCACGAACGATATGGCGGCGTAGTGCCCGAGCTGGCGTCGCGGGCACATCAGCAGAATATTATCCCAGTGGTGCACGACGCGCTGAAGCAGGCAGGTGTCTCCAAAGAGGAGCTGTCGGCCGTCGCCTTCACACGCGGTCCCGGCCTGCTGGGCTCACTACTGGTGGGGACATCTTTCGCGAAAGGGTTTTCATCGGCGCTTAATATCCCCATGATCGAGGTGAATCACCTGCAGGCGCACGTGCTGGCTCATTTCATCAAAGAGGATGAGAGTGATACCGATCAGCCTTCGTTCCCCTTCCTCTGCCTGTTGGTGTCGGGAGGTAACTCGCAGATCATCCTGGTGAAATCATACAGCGAGATGGAGATCATCGGGCAGACCATCGACGACGCTGCAGGCGAGGCTTTCGACAAGTGTGCCAAGGTGATGGGACTGGGTTATCCCGGCGGACCGGTGGTGGACCGTCTGGCGAAGTTGGGTGATCCGGATCGTTTCACCTTCAGCAAGCCCAATATAGCAGGGTACGATTATAGCTTTAGCGGACTAAAGACATCGTTCCTCTACTTCCTCCGCGATGAGCTGAAGAATGATTCCGATTTCATTGAAAATAACAAGAACGATCTCTGCGCATCGTTGCAGAAGACGATCGTCAATATACTGATGAACAAGCTCTATCATGCCTCCAAAGATCTGAAAATAAAAGAGGTAGCCGTCGCCGGCGGTGTCTCGGCCAACTCCGCATTGCGAAGTGCATTCGAAGATTACAGCCGTAGGTATGGATGGATAATACATATTCCAAAATTTGCCTATACCACCGACAATGCGGCAATGGTAGCCATCACAGGTTATCACAAATACCTGGACAAACAGTTTTGCGGACCCGAAGTGGTGCCATATGCCAGAGTATCCATATAATTCTTAATTGATAATTCTTAATTGATCCATATATGTCAGAACAAGAGAATCCCACGATTGAGGAGAACAAAAAAAGCCTCAATTTTATTGAAGTAATCGTAGAGAAAGACCTGGAAGAGGGGAAGAACGGCGGGCGCATACAGACCCGTTTCCCGCCGGAACCGAATGGTTACCTTCACATAGGACATGCCAAAGCGATCTGTATTGATTTCGGTATTGCCCAAAAATATGGCGGTGTCTGCAACCTGCGTTTCGATGATACCAACCCCGTGAAAGAAGATGTGGAGTATGTTGATTCCATCATGGAAGATATCCAATGGCTCGGTTTTCACTGGGAGAACGTCTATTACGCCTCTGATTATTTTCAGCAATTGTGGGATTTTGCTGTGAAGCTTGTCAAAGAAGGAAAAGCATACGTCGATGAGCAATCGGCTGAGGAGATCGCCCGACAAAAAGGAACACCTACTGTTCCGGGAACAGAGAGTCCCTTTCGCTACCGTCCCATAGAGGAGTCGCTGGAGCTGTTTCAAAAAATGAACAGTGGTGAGATACCCGAAGGGAAGATGGTGCTGCGCGCCAGGATAGACATGGCATCCTCCAATATGCATTTCCGCGATCCTCTTATTTATCATGTGATCCATATACCGCACCACCGCACCGGAACAACCTGGAAGGCCTTTCCGATGTATGACTTTGCCCATGGACAGTCGGACTACTTCGAGGGTGTAACGCACTCGCTCTGCACGCTCGAGTTCGTGGTGCACCGTCCGCTCTACGACTGGTTTATCGACCAGCTGGCCGACAGCAATTACCGTCCGCGCCAGTACGAGTTCAACCGCCTCAATCTGACCTACACGGTGATGAGCAAACGCAAGCTGCTGCAACTGGTGCAGGACAAGCTTGTCTCGGGATGGGATGATCCGCGTATGCCCACCATCACCGGTATGCGTCGCAGAGGTTTTACTTCCGAAGGGATACGCAGCTTTATCGACAAGATAGGGTACACGAAATATGACGGCATCAATGATGTCTCACTCCTCGAGCACGCCGTGCGGGAAGATCTCAATGCAAGGGCCATGCGTGTTTTCGGTGTGCTTGATCCGGTGAAGCTGCTCCTTACCAACTATCCGGAGGAGCAGGTGGAGGAGATGGAGGCGATCAACAATCCCGAAGATGAGACGATGGGATCACGCCGGGTGAAATTCTCACGTGAGCTATGGATTGAGCGCGATGATTTTATGGAAGAGGCACCAAAGAAATATTTCCGTCTCACGCCCGGCAGCGAGGTGCGCCTCAAGAATGCCTATATAGTGAAGTGTACAGGTTGTAAGAAAGATGAGGGCGGGAAAGTGACAGAGGTATATGCCGAGTATGATCCCATGACCAAAAGCGGTATGCCTGAATCGAACCGAAAGGTGAAGGGTACCATTCACTGGGTCTCGGTGCCTCACAGCGTGGATGCCGAAGTGAGGCTTTACGACCGCCTGTTTATAGTGGAAGATCCGGCCGGTGAAAAGGAGAAAGACTTCAGAGAGCTGATCAACCCCGAATCGCTCATCGTGAAAAAGGGATGTAAAGTGGAAGAGTATCTGAAAGAGGCTAAACCTCTCGACAGCTTCCAGTTTCAGCGTATCGGTTATTTTAATGTAGATACCGACACTGCCGGGGGAGCACTTGTTTTTAACCGTACGGTTGCACTCAGGGATTCCTGGAAGAAGCAGAACAATTAGTGAAATAACCTGGCTGACATCTGTGAACAGCAGAGCCAAAACGGGTAACGTGCCCTTTTTATAATGCATAGAGATATGGACGATAACGAATTAGATATAACCTCATTGGTTGAGAAGTACGAACAGATGCGCACAAAGGGCAAGAAAATGTACTTCGATGCCGATGAGTTTGCCCTGCTGGCTGAGTATTACAACGCTGAAGGTGATAACGATGAGGCGGAGCAGCTTGTCATGGAGGGGTTGAAGATGCATCCCGGCAGTCCTGAGCTGGTGCTGTTGAAAGTAAAGACACTCGTTTTCTCGGAATTGTATGAAGAGGCTCTCGATTATATGAGGCTGGTATCGGATGACGGAGGTGTGGAGCTGCCGCTGCTGACGATTGAAGTTTACCTTCATCTGGACAGGTACGACGATGCGGACAGTCTGATCAATAAAACACTTGCGCGGGAGCTGCAGATGGATGATCTCTACTATTTCATCACCGAGGTGGGATATCTGCTCAACGATGTGGATAAATTCGATCGCGCTATCTCGTTTCTCGAGGAGAGCATGAAGATCGATGAGTCGAATGCCGATGCAATCGTGGATCTGGCCTATGCCTATGAGATGAAAGGTAACCTGGAGAAAGCTATAGGGTACAATAACCGCCTGCTCGACATTGATCCCTATTCCTACGACGGATGGGTGAATATCGGCAAGCTCTTTTCCATGGACGAGCAATACGACAAGGCGATCAATGCGTTCGATTTCGCGTTGACCATCAGAGAGGATGATGTGTTGGTGCTGAAGATGAAAGCGCTCTCCCTCTATTTGAACGACAACACCTCCGAAGCGATCTCCATATTCGAAAAGTGTCTGCAGAAATCGCCCGACGATGAAACACTCTATGATTCTTTGCTTGAAGCATACGAAGCCATGGAGCAGTATGATGAGATGATGAAGCTGATTGATAAGAAAGAGGTGCTGTTTGGTAGCGAGGGCATACTGGCCAAACGTGCTTTTGTGCATATCAACAAGGAGGAGTTCGAGCAAGCGAGAGAGCTCTTCTCCCGGATTCCCGATGCGGAAAAAGATACACTCGATTACTATATGCTCGAGGGTGAACTGGCTTTCCACGACGATGATTTCATACAGGCTGAGGTCTCCTATATGAAAGCAGCGCTTATATCGGAAGGGAATGAAGATATCCTGGACCGGCTGGCCAATATCAGCGTGGCGCAGGAGAAATTTGAGCAAGCCGCCGAATACCTTGAAGAGCTGCTGGATATTGCTCCCGATTTCCCTACCGCCAAATCGAGGCTGGCATTCATCCGCTTTGAGATCGGTTCCAAGGAGCCGTTCGACGAGATCATGAGTCAGTTCGCCGATGAGGAGCTGCGTGCCCTCCTCAACCTGCTTACGGGAAACGAAGATTCAGATTTCTCCGGTTACAGCAGGGAGAAGATTCTTATTCGCCTGAACGAAGCACGGGAGAACAGAGTGTTGTTCAAGAACATCAAATATTGATGTTCATTGTATTAGTTCTTCCACCTGCTTCCTACACTCACAATAAAAGTTCCCGGAAGCAGATAACCTGCTGCCGGGAACTTTTCACTCAATCTGTAATTCTATTTTCTTATCTTGATCTCAATCTCTACCCATGCACCGGTAGACTCGCCGGCCGATGTCGCTTTTTCGCCTCCCAGGCCTCTTACAATCGCGATGGCATATTTATTGATCTCGCCTGCAGTGGTACCTCCAAAGCCTATGGCAAACATATATCCCTCCGACATGTTCGACTGTCTGACCACGCTTGAGCCACCAATCTTGTTCTTCACGTAGGTATCCACGAGCTCCCAATCTTCCTGGTTATCGCCAATCTCATCGAATGTCTTGCCTACTGTGCTGAAGAAGTCAGAGGCAGACGGCAAACGGGTTAGGTTGTATGGTGTTGACCACTCCTCAACCAGATCGTTTGCTTTAATGGTAGAAGCCTTGCTCACATTGGGTCCGAAGATAGCCGGTCCGTTGCTCGCGTGCCCGTCTGAGATATAACAGTTTGTGTACATCAGGTTTACACTGCTCTGATTGGCTTTCGCCAGTGTCCCGTCCAGAACGTAGGGAGCCATCGAGAAGCTGAAATAGCTTTTGGGATATTTCTCATCGGTAAGGATGATATACTTATAATGGATCATCACATCTCCCACAGTAGCACCGGGGAACAAGATGGTGACAGGCAATGACTGCAGACCCTCATTTCCGTTACTGTCTATGGCGGTAACCACAACACTCGTCACATCTTCACCCGCATCAACGTCAAAGCTGAACCGGTTATCGCTAAGCGCGATCGTTTGTGCGGGATCGGAACCCCCTCCTCTCACGATCACATAGGATAGCGATGTAACAGTAAGATTTGATGTGACCCTGCCGGAGACAGTAAAGGTGGAGTCGGGTTTGACTTCGATCATCTCATTATCATAAATGATTACCGGTCCCACGGCAGTGACATGTTTTATCTCAAACAGTCTGCTGACGGTAAGCTCACCTCTGTTCACCGCAGTGACCATGACCCCTGTCATGCCATTACGTGCAATCAAAGGGATGTCAAAGTTCGACTCCTGCTCACCCGTGAGGTCCACAGAAACAGGCCCTTCGGTGATATCTCCTTTTATGATCCGGTAGTTCAGGCTGGTGATCTTCGTCTTCGATGTCACTGAACCCTTCACGTGAAATGTTACCCCCGACTCAATGTCATCAATAAAACCGGGATCATCCAACGTTATCTCCAGACCGTCGACGCCCTGGATTACTTTGAAAATTCTGACCGACCTGTTACCATTGACATCTTCAGCGATTATTTTTACACCCACGGTCGTGGGTTCGGCAAGAAAACCAAGCGTAAAGGAATCCGCAGATCCGTCCACTCCCAGTTCCAAACGATCACCTGATTCATCCAGCTTGCCCGTTTCATCAATCTTCTGATGAAAATAGAAAGCTCCTGAGAGAGGTTCATCGGTCATAATTTTCCCTTTCACATAGAACAGGTCTCCGGGGAAGATCTCACTGATGCTGTCGAGTCCGTTCTCAAATATTATCTGAGGGTCGCCTGCTTTCTCCTCGCAGCTCCAGAGAATAGTTACGGCAACAGAGATAAGTAATAGTACTCTTTTTATCATGATGGCAATTTTTTACTATTTTAAATCAATGGAAAAAATGGATTAATTCAGTTCCAGCACAGAGACAACAGGTAAATGATCGGAAGCGAGGGTCCGGATCACATTGTGAGAGACCACGTTGAATTTCACTTCCGGGCGATAGATGATGTAATCGATCTCTCTGTTGGGTGCATTAGAGCTGATGGTATTGCACCCTGTGGTACATGTTTTCTTAAACCCATAGCCGAAGAATGTCTGCATCGTATTATTCTCGGGTGTTGCATTAAAATCACCAGCCAGGATGGTAGGGTAGTTGGATGACGACAGGATACGGTTGATCTCAGGAACCTGCAGGTCTCTGTTCTCCTGCGTTAATTCAAGATGGGTACCGGCGATGGTGATTTTCTTGTCATTCAGCATAATATTCGCTTTCGTCATAATACGGTAACTTACATAAGTGTCGCCCAGCTCTACACGCGGTAACTGGAACGTCTGAGGATCAGACAGCGCGTAGCGGGAGAGGATGCCCAATCCCGATTCACCACCCTGATATTCTATTGCTCTTCCGTAATAGGTATAGGGCAAATCTGTTTTTGCCGACAGCAGGGCCAGCTGATCCACCTTACCGCTTCTCGTGGTGTTCCTGTCCAGTTCCTGAAGAAACACAACATCCGGCTTTGCCTGTCGGATGATCTCTGCAACTGCATCCACATCGGGCGTTGAGCTGTTGTAAGGAGAGCAGTATTTCACATTGTAACTCATCACTGTGATCCTGTTGGTCACATCATTCTCTTCCCATCCCGGATCTTCCACATCCCGGTATTGCTCTTTACAGTTAAGTGTAGCTGCAAATAAAAACAGAATTATTAGTATTTTCTTCATAGATTAATTTTTAATTTTTGCATTCGTTGTTATTACGCTTTTCAAAGCGCAGGCGGAACAGCCATCTACGCATATTTAAGCATAAAGCTTATGTTCATAAACACGAGTTTACGTAAATGGTGCCGGATGAATTATTCTTCCCAGCCCGGATTTTGTCCCAGGTCCGGATTTTTAACCCTTTCGGCATAAGGCACAGGCCAGAGATAGTGCTTGGAGGGGTTAAAATGATCAATGCCCCCTTCAGCAGTCGACTTCTCATAGATGATATCACCAAATTCATCCGTACCATTGTTGGTGAATGGGTTTGCACCCAGGTCGTTCATGCAGACCGTTAATGAAGGTCCGACCATGGCCTTACCCAACATCTTCTCCCCCTCTTTCCATCTCAAAACATCGAAGTAGCGCATACCGTCCATCGCCATCTCCACACGCCTTTCACGGTGAAGCTCCGTCTCCAGGTCCATTCCCCAGGCACTCAGCTCGGTCAGGATCATGGGGTGCATGCCCACCCGTTCCCGCAGTTGATTGATGGTCTGGTCAATTTGTCCCTGCGTCAATGATCCTCCCTGGATATTAAACAGTGCCTCCGCATAGATCAGCAGCACTTCCGCATAGCGGATCACATTGAGGTTATTGTGATCACGAAGATATAAACCTGCAAGTTCCTTAGAGTTATATTTCTTGAAGTAGAAGCCGGTCAGCCCGTTGGCACCCAGTCTGTTGTTGTTTTGCAGTACCGCGAACCGAGGTAACTGAAACAGAGGATTTGCCACATCTACGTCCGGATCACCGTCATCACCACCGGGCCATTCGTCGCCGGGGGAATAGAGTGTCATGGTCATTCTTGGATCACGGGCGGTAAAATAATCAGCATAGTGTTGTTCGGGATAAGTGTATAGATCGGAAAGTGTGACACCTGTTTGGTTGTAATACTCCAATCCTCTTTTTGCCGGCTTCCCGTCGCTGCACAGAAAAGCATCCACAAGCCTTTTGGAGACATTATAGCGAATATAATCCACCGTCGTACAGGTATAATTGGTCATATTGTTCATACGCAAATCATTCACGTAGAGGCTGTAGATAATAGCTTCTTTATTGGCAGGGTTTGTTTCTACGTTACCCTCCAGGTGATAGAGGCCGTTGTAATCGGAGTAGAGCGCATAAGGACTGTGATCCATGATCTCCTTAGCCGTGCTTGCAGCTATCTCCCACATCTCATTCTGCAGAGCGATACGTGCTTTCAGCGCGAGTGCACCCCAGCGGTTTATCCTGCCCACATTGTCACCGGTGGAAATAGCCGTTCCCAGCTTGTCGGCAGCCCAATCCAGATCATCCAGTACAAACTCCACCACTTCGCTTCTTGGTGTACGGGTACCATATGCTTCTTCCGAAGTGATCACCCTGTCAACAAGGGGGACATCACCCCAGTAGGATGTAAGCCAGAAGTACTGCAATGCTCTGATCACCTTGACCTCGGCAGCATAGCCGTCCTTTACATCCTGATCAATTTCAGCTGCATCGTAATGGTCGAGAAAATTATTACAGTTGAATATGTGTGCATACGCATTTCCCCAGAAGGTGGAGAACGGGAATCCATCCATCGCCGTGTGTCTTCCGCCGGGAACTTTGCTCAGACCACTGGCCAGGTCGCCCCAGACAGCATCATCGCCAAATACATTAGGATACATCACCAGTTCATACTGAAAACCGTCGTAACAGGGGTAGAGCGCTGCCCTAAGCTGATCTTCCGTTTTCCAGTAGGTAGAATGTGTCACGGTGTCGAGGGGGAATTTATCCAGGAAAGCATCATCACAACCCACGACTGTGAATAGGATGCATAGGAGTATATATTTTAAAATCTTCATTTTGTTAGCTGTTTAAGTTAAAATCCAAATTGAACACCCAGTGCGAATGTCTTTAACTGGGGGTAAGAGTCACCAGCTGTTTCTCGTACTTCAGGGTCGAATCCACCGAAATAGTTGGTCAGTGTAAGCAGGTTATCCACCGAGAGATATATCTTCAGGCGGTCCGCATTGATCCTGTCAGTAAACTTTTTGGGCAGTGTATAGCCCAGTTGGATATTTTTCAATCGCAGGTAGGAGGCATCCTCAATCCAGTAGTTCGAGAAAACAATGTTATGGCTTGGTTGGTAATACATCCGTGGATAGGTAGCCTCCGGATTATTGGGAGTCCATCTGTCGAGATGGGCCGTTTTGGGCACTGAATAATCGTTGATAAAGGCATGACGAGCCTCTTCCGACAGGTAACCGTTGATCTTCCCTACACCCTGGAGGTAAAACGAGAAATCGAAGTTCTTCCACTGCATTGTTCCCCTGAGTGAATAGGTATACCTGGCATAAGGGTCACCGAACACCACCTTGTCGTAATCGTCGATTTTTCCGTCCGGCTCACCGTTCTCACCGCTGATATCTCTATACACCACATCACCCGGTTGAATGATATTCGCATAGCTGCTGATGACTGAGAAATTTGGGTTTTCGTACCTTCCTGTAGTCTCATTAAACGATCCAAAATCATCTCTCTGAGCCAGTCCGTCGGTCAGGTATCCGTAGTACCCGTTAATTGGGTCACCCACACGGCGTATATTATCACCCAGGGAGGGAGCGCTGGAGCCCAGGTCGGTAATCTTGTTGCGCGCATCCGACAGATTGGCTGTGAGGCTGTACCGCACATTGCCGATCTGATCACGCCAGCCGATGCCTACTTCCCATCCTTTGTTTTCAATGGATCCTATATTCTCCAAAGGCAGATTGGACGAGGCTGTGATTCCGATTACGGATGGGTATATCGGTTTAAGCAGTGCGTTGACATTGTTTTTCTCAAACCAGTCTAATGTGATATCCATCCTGTTGTTGAACAGCTGCAGATCGATCCCTACATTGAACATCCGTATCGTCTCCCATTTGATATTTGTGTTGGCCAGGGAGTACTGCTTGAAGCCCACGTTCTCCTTGTTGCCGATAGGGTAAGCTTTCGTATAGCGTTCAATCTCGGTAAGGTAAGGATAGTAACTGTTACTGATATTCTGGTTTCCCAGTTCACCCCACGAAGCTCTTATTTTTCCTATTGTCAATGCCGGCTTCAGAAAGCTGAGGAACTCCTCTTCCGAGAATTTCCATCCGGCAGAAAAAGAGGGAAACAGACCCCATCTGTTCTCTTTGGCGAAACGTGACGTACCGTCGTATCTCACATTAGCCTCTAACAGATATTTCTCGTTGAAATCATAATTGATCCTCCCGAAATAGGAGCGTAAGGCCCAGTGTTCAGCGGTACCGCTATTGATAATATCTTCCGTGCCCCCGTCAATCTCTTCCACACCGTCGAGCAATATCTTTTTCCGGGAAGCGGATAGTACCGGCATGTAAGCCCACTCCTGAGAGAACCCTGCCAGTAGATTGAATCCATGCTGAAGAATCCTTTTTTCATAATTCAGTGTGGTCGCAAAAGTCTGGGTCAATATGCTTCTATGCGTCTCCGAGACGCTGTTCTGCACGTTCTCGTTGGCAGGATGGGGAGTGCCATCGGCCAGGAACCGGGGCATGGTAGGGCTCCAGTCCTTCACATCACGCGTATAGTAATTATAGGCATACTGGCTGTTGAGACGCATCCCCTGGATCAGGTCGAGGGTAGCATTGAAATTACCGTTTAAGGTTCTGGAGTAATTCTTTGTGTAACCCGATTCATAGGCGGTACGTACAGGATTGCTTACCGACCCGTAGGACCAGAAGGGAGAGTCACTCCAGCCCCCGTCGACGGTCGGCAGCTGCCATTTTACGGGAAGCAGGGGTGATAAGCGTTGCACCAAACGGAAGACGCCTCCTGTACCTGATCCTCCGGCATCCTGCCTGTAGAAATCAATATAACTGATGTTACCGTCAACCTTCAGTCGGTCAATGATCTGCGACTCCAGACGAAGCCTTACATTATTGCGGTTAGAAGAGTAGGGATCACCCACCACAAGGCCGTCCTGCTGCAGAAAACCATACGACATATAGTAGGATGATCTGTTGGAGCTGCCGTTCACATTAATATTATGGCTTTGCTGGGTGGCATAATCTTTAAAAGTTGCGTCAATCCAATTGGTATTGGAGTAGTCGTTGGGGAAATTTTTGGAGTCGTACTTCATAAATGCCTCATCGGAGTAGGGGATAGCTACTCCTCTGGCAGCCCTCGCTTCATTCTCCAGGGTCATGAACTGTCGTCCGTTGACCAGCTCGGGCAGTGAAACAGGCTGCTGAATACCGTAATAGCCCGAGTAGCTGAATGCTGCTTTACCTTCACTCTTTCCTTTTTTTATGGTGATCAGGATTACCCCGTTAGCAGCACGTGCACCATATATCGCAGAGGAAGCAGCATCTTTCAATACTGTCACGCTCTCTATATCATCGGGATTCACCAGGTTGATATCGCCTCCGGCAATACCATCTATCAATATTAAAGGGTTGGTCTGGCTGTTGATCGTGTTCACACCTCTCACGAGGATATTGACGCCCGGACTCCCCGGCTGTCCTGATGAAGAGCTGATGGTCACCCCGGGGAGCAGACCTTGCAGACCGGCTCCTACAGCACCCACGGGCCTTGTTGTCAGCAGCTCACCCTTTATAGAAGCTACCGACCCTGTCAGGTTGACTTTTTTCTGTGTTCCGTAGCCTACAGCAACCACCTCTTCCAGTCCAATCGCATCTTCTTCCAGCACCACGTTAAAGGCAGTACGTCCGGCTATAGGTATCTCCTGCGTTTTCATCCCCACAAAGGAGATTTGTAATGTTTCTGCAGAGACCGGGATGGTGAGAGAAAACAGTCCGTCCACATCGGTCACCGTACCTATAGAAGTACCTTTTATTAATACGGTAGCACCCGGCAGCGGTTCACCCCATGCATCGTTCACTTTACCGGTTATCTGTTTTTGCTGAGGCTGTTGAATAACCTTATTCATATCCTTTTGCAGAGCCGTAAGCTGCGCTTCCAGTGCTTTTCTGGGTGCTTTACCTATCACAACCTGCCTGTCGCTGATGATGTAGATATTGTCGGTACCCTTAAACAGCACATCCAGTATCTCTTTCAATTGTTTTGCATCGGTATGCACAGATACCCGTCTGTTGAGATCTATCTGACCTTCCCGGTATAAAAACAAAAATTCGCTTTGATCTTCAATCGCTCTGATCACCTCCTTAACGGTAGCATCTTTCAAATTCACCGAAAGATTCGTACTTTGGGAATAAGTGGTGGCACTGAAAGCCATTGCTGTACTTACTATTATAAAAAACAAGCATAACCGCATAATTCGGATTGTTTGTCGGAAATAGTGCAAAATATTCCCTCCATGTTGTTCATATTGATTTTCTTTCATAAATTTGTTTGTCGTTTAGTTATTCGTGTGATAATTAAATTTGATCAAAACCGGGGTTTGTTGGACGCTTATCCCGGTTTTCTTCTTTTTCAAGTTTAATCGGATGGTTTATCTCATAGGCTTTTACATTTACAGTTATTTAATTTCTATCATCTTCATTGTTGAATGATATAGCGCTTATCCTCGTTCACTACCCTGAAAGAGCCTGAAAAGGCAATATTTCTCAATACCTTCTCCAGATCATCAGCCAGATTCAGTTTCCCTGTAAATCGGGGTATGTCATTAAGTTCTTCTACCACAATTTGTTGGTTGTAATAGCGTTCCAGCTTCTTAAAGATCTCTTCAACAGGTTCATTTTCGATTATCAGGTACCCGTTCACCCAGGAGGAGTAAAGTGCTACATCCACTTTGTCTTTCTGCAATATTTTCTCCTCTCTGTCGTAGACAACACGTTCACCGGGAGACAGTTCAACAGAACGACCAAACAGACGGTTTTTGGAAGCTTCAATTGTTCCTTCCACAAGCACAGCCTGTGTAACCGCATCATTGTTGTAGGAGGTCACATTAAAACGTGTGCCTGTGACCCTGATCTTCATGTCGTTGGTGATTACATAGAATGGTTTGGCATCGTCGGAGGTTACCTCAAAGAAAGCCTCTCCCGAAAGATAGACCTCCCTTCTGTTTTTGGTGAAATGTATGGGATAGGATAAGGTACTGCCGGCATTGAGCCATATCCGGGTACCATCTGCAAGCGTAATCTCCGAACGTTTTCCATAGGGAATGATGACTTGTGCCATGGCCGATTCATCCTTTGTTGTTTTCCTCTCTTTCGGCAACAGCGTGTCATTATTGACGGTCAGGTTGCCTGAAGCAGTCTGTTGAATCACTGTTTCTTTGCTTTCAAATTCACTGATAGTCCCGTCGGGGAGGATAATTCTGCCATTCTCACTGTATCTGCCGTCAGTTAACTCCACAGGAGAACCGATCTGCTGATGCTGATAATAGTAGAGCAGCCCGCCCAATGTGACAATAAACACAAACATAGCAGCAATTTTTAACAGCTGAGTACCAATTTTACCTCTGTTTGACGCTGTTATTTGCTTCTTTGGGTGTCTGTATTTTAATTTCTGCAAAGGAACCGGAGGTTCCACAGCCCTAAGAGAACGGATGATATAAACGGCTTCTTCCAGCTCCTCTCTTTTCTCGGGATGTTGAAGCAGGAAGGCCTTCCAGAAACGATCGCTCTCCTCGTCGGTCTGCAGCACCCAACGCATAAAATCGTCATCGAGTACAAACTCCTCTGTAGTAAACGCTACGTATTTTTCACTGTTCATAGTGTATGCATCTATTATATAAAGGCAACGTATTGTAAAATATAATCAAAAAAAGCCAATTTTTTTCAATCTTTTCTTTTCACTCCTCGTCTCATGCTTGAGACAGCATTGGAAATAAGGTTACGACAAGCTTCAATGCTGATGTTCATGATCTCGGCTATCACCGCATAATCGAGCTCTTTTGTGAAGCGAAGGTAAACAGCTTCTTTTTGGCGGGATGTAAGTGTTCCGAGAGCTTTTAAGAGCATTGCTGACCGGTGTTCGTTTTCTTCGTTACCAATGATATCCTGCTCTACAGACCAGACTACTTCAAACGGATGATCATCGGTCATCACGTCTGTGAGGTCATATCTGTGTGCCTTTTCCAGTTTCCGGAACAGCTTACGTCGAAACGATTTAAGCAGATAGAACAGGATATTATCCGTATCACCTACGGTTTTGTGATTCTTTATCAGTTCAGCAAACAGATCCTGAATCGTATCTTCTACCAAAGAAGAGTGATGCGTAAATTTTAATCCATACCTTAACAATACCGGGTAATATTCTCTGTAAATAAAGGAAACAGCCTTTTTATCTCCTCTTTTAAAGGAGAGCCATACACCACTATCTGTCATGTCTGATAACTTCATATTCTATTAACAATCAGAATAGACAATTGTACAAAATGTAAGCGACAATTCCGATTCAATTTCTTTTTTTAACGTAATTGAATACAACAAGCCATTCTCCTACTTCCATGCTACTTCCATGCTTACAATCAATTTTTTCCCTATTCAAAATTATAAGAAACCTTTTTTCTTCTCTTCCCTTTTTTTGGTGTGATGAATACGACTTCATTTGCTCCTCTTGAGCCATATATGGAAGTAGTGGAAGCATCTTTTATTCTGTTTATACTTAAAAATTGTGCGAAGGTATTATTTAAATGTTACGGATCGGTTAAGAAAATATGAAGAAAAAGTTCCAGTTTTTTAATCTAAAGAATTCCTCGAGGCTTGCCTCGGGGTCAATCCCATAGAAACCAACGGTTTCTAAAGATAAAGCGTTATCTTTGTTTGTATGGAAGACGAACATACATATAAGCGGCATAATAAGACATTGTTACTCTATCACATAGTTTTACCCATAAAATATCGCAAGAAAGTGATTACAGATGTTATTGGTAGTTCACTGAAGTCCATTTGCATGGAAATATCCGAGCGTTATGAGATAAACTTTGCCGAAATAGGTTATGAATCTGATCATGTTCATTTTTTATTACAGAGTGTTCCTACGTATTCAGTTTCAGAAATTGTGATAAAGTTAAAAAGTTTGACTGCCCGAGCACTTTTTTTAAAACATCCAGATATAAAGAAACTGTTGTGGGGCGGTGGTTTTTGAACAAGTGGCTATTACGCTAACACTGTTGGGTTATATGGTAGTCGAGATGTAATAATGGCTTATGTTTCAAATCAAGGTAATGAGAAGAAATATAAGAAGTTGCATGATGGGCAACTAACATTGTTCGACTAACAAGATACCTCGAGGCTTGCCTCGGGGTTGTTCATTTGTGCATTGTTTTGTAACATCTACTTCTCTTTGTTTTTCGGTTTTTTCTTGTCACCATCATTCAATTGCAATGCGGTTTTGGCATTTAGAGAGGTAACTACATTTTTACCTGTTTTGGCTTCCAGTTCTTTGCGTGCAACCTTTGCTACATTGCCGCCCTGTTTAGCTACTTTCTTGCTTTCTTCAAAATCTTTCGGATTGGTTGCGGTTGATATGTCTTTTGTGGATGCTTCAGCAAGCATGTTTAGAATGAGTTCCGTATTGGTCATGTTATCCCGAAGGTTTTCCTTTTTCAAACCTTTCAGAATTTTGTATTCTTTGGTGGTATTATCACTCCAAGCTTTGGTAATAATATCGGTAAGCGTAGCAAACTGAACACCTTCTTTCAATCCCCTTTTTTTCCATTCATCTGTCAGTTCTTTTCTAATCTCAATACTTTTCAGTCGCTGATTAATCCAGTTTTCTGAATAACCAAGTTTCATATATTGTTCCAAAGCTCTATCGATAGAAAGTTCAGGGTCTTGCATTTCGTCTAAACGTTCTGCTGCTACCTGTGCCAGCCATTGTTTAAAGGGTTCTGCTTTTGGGGATGGAATGGATTGTACAAGGCGAAAAAGTTGTTCGGTATCAGCTACATCGGTCAATCTCATTTTCCCGTCAGGGGCAGGCATTTTCAAACCGTTACAATTTGTAACGGTTTCATTCCCCTCATCTTTTAATCTCTTTTTTAATACCCGCCAATACACCTGAGGATTAGGGCTGTCAGTTAAAACTGCAATAACATCAACAATCGACAAATACCATTTTTCATGTTCGGCATCCCAAAGCGTTCTAACCTTTTTGTCCTCAAATATTTTAATATCAGTTTGTTTGCTCATGCTGCTAATACTTTTTCTGTTAAACGTAAAATCTCGTCAATCTCTTTTTGATTGAAAATTCCTCTGATGCCTTCGGGGTGGAGCATGGTAAAAGGAGACTCAATCAGGTTGCGTTTGCTTACATCACCTTTTTCCAACACAAAGTTCTTGAGTAAATCAAGAAATTGAAGTTGTCGGCTGGTGAGATAACTATGCTTGGCAATAAAATCATCAAATTCTTTGGTAACGCTTTCGGCAAATGTTTCCAATTGTTCAATGCCTAAAATGTGTTTGATAAATTGCACCAATGCAGCTTTGCGGTGGTTGTATACCTTGCGAAGCAAATCAATAGTAATATGCGGATGCTCATTGTGCAGTTCTTCGGCTAATTGCTCTGCTTCTTCGGGTGTAATTTCTTGTCCTTGTTTAAGTTTTTGCAAAATTGGACTGTTTGACACCAATTCATTGATTTTCTTCTCCACCAGTTCACGGTATTTGGCTACACTCAACGCTTCGTGTTGAGGACCAAACTCAACAAACTCTTTTTCGGCAACAATGTCTTTCAAATTGAATTTTGCAGGAGCCAAAGGAATAACTGCTTCACGGAATTTCATTAAAGGCGAAAGTTTTTGAATCAATTCATCAAACTTCTCTTCTGTAATGGTTGCCCAATAATGATTGCTTTGTGCTTGTCGAATCAATTCCTGTTCTCTTGCAACTATGTTGATGCTCAAGGGCAATTCACCAATTTCTTCAATAATACTTTCTTTCAACGTTTCAAATTTATCGGTTTCACCAGCTAAGTGGGCCAACGAAACTTCCACTATGTCTTTTTCAAATCGCATGGCTTTAAAATCAACATCTGAAACGGTACGAAGCAATGGTTTTACAACGGCTTCCAAAAATTCCATTTTGTCAGAAGTCAGGTTGTTCCAAAAGTTTTCATCTTCCAATCGTTGCAATTCATTTCGGGCTTCCATGATGACCACCGAATTTTTCGGAAGTGCTTCAACCTGTTTTCTAATTTTCTGAACTTCTTTTATTACAATTTCAGATTTACTTTGTGTTTGAGCTTCATCAATCTTTTCCAATCGTACACCAAACAAGCGAACAGGCAAAGGAATCTGCCCTTTTAATTCTTTACCTCTCGGATTTAGTTTGAAATATTCAAAATTGTCCCAACAGTCGACTATCAGAAAATTATCTTTTTGTGTGCACCATGGTTTTATTTTTTCAGATTCCAGCAGTCGGGTTCCTCTGCCTATCATCTGCCAAAACTTGGTGTAACTGTAAACAGGTTTTACAAAAACCAAATTCACCAATTCTCGAACATCAATGCCTGTGTCAAGCATATCAACACTAATTGCAATGCGAGGCATGTCGTTGTGAACAAACTGGTCAAGCAAACCGCCTTTGCCGTATACTCGTGGGTCTTCACTTACCAATACTTTGGCTAATTTGCCTTTGTATTCGGGATAAAGTGAATCGAATATTTCTTCAACACGCCTTGCATGTGCTTTTGAAATACAAAAGAAAATTGTTTTTCCTGGCAACACTCCGTTGACATCTTTGATACTTTCTTCCATGAATTCACGGACTATCAAAGCGTTTGTGCCTCTGTTTATTACCTTTTTTTCAATCTCTGTTCCTTCGTAATTGATTTCTTCAATCTCCTTTCCTTCCAACATAAGTTTTTGTTGGTCTTCCAGTGAAATTGTCCGCTTGCTTATTCCTTCATCCTGAAACTTTGTTTTGATTTTCATTACTTGAAAATCGCTCAGGAATGGCGGAATATGATTTACCGCTTCATCATAGGAATATGCAAAAGTTGGAACGCCATCTTCGCACTCAAATAACTGAAACGTATTGTGGTCGATTACATCAGTTGGCGTTGCTGTCAAGCCAAGGATAATCGTATTGAAATAATCAAGAATTTCCTGATAGGTGTTGTAAATGCTACGGTGGCTTTCGTCCACCACAATCAAGTCAAAGAAATGCGGACTTAAAGATTTTTCTTCGTTGCGAATTACATTCAACATAGTCGGATAAGTTGAAACATAAATTCGTCTGTCGGTGGCAATTTCTTTTTCGCCTTGTTTTGGCCAGCGAGGTTCGTTTGGTAAATGCTCTTTGAATGCTTCCAATGTTTGGTCACGAAGTGCGATTCTGTCCACTAAAAACAAAACCCTTTCTGCCCAACCTGCTCTCATAAGTGCATCAACCAAAGCAATGCAAGTTCTTGTCTTGCCTGTTCCTGTCGCCATGACCAACAAGAATTTGCGTTTGCGCTTTTCAATGGCTTCCATCACGGCACGAATAGAAGCAATCTGATAATTTCTTCCTGCAATTTTAGTATTGATGAGTTCTCCAGCTAATGTTTTTCTTGCTCTGCGTATGTATGCATAGCGTTCAAGGTCGTCACGGGTGGGAAAACCGTAAACTTTTTTTGGTGGATAATTATCTAAGTCCCAAAAGTAAATCTCATGTCCGTTAGTATAAAAGCAAAAAGGTAATTCTCCACCTTGCGTTGATTGAATGTTGTGGCAATATTGTTTGGCTTGTTCTCGTCCCAGCGCAGCATCAACTGAAGTCTTTTTAGCTTCAACAACCGCAAGCGGTTTGCCTACCCTGCCCAATAAAACATAGTCGCTGTATTGATGTCCTGCGTATGGTGTTACAGGTTCTTCAACAACTGCCAAATGAATATCAAATTCTTCAATCACCTGAGTTCGGTCAGTAACATTCCAGTCCGCTTGTTTTAAGCGGTTGTCAATGATTTCTTTCCTTGTCAGTTTTTCGTTTTTCATTTATATTTTTAATCAAAAGTCAATTAAAGCTCAAATGTAATAATTTAGCACGGGTGCGTAAGCAAAATTGCAGCTCTTTTGCAAACCTTTGGTTTGAGCATCGGCTCGGTCGGGTTTGCAAATGTGCTGCTATGTGGGAGGGGTTTCTTCCTTCTTTTTAGCGGCCGGGAAGAAAAAAACAAAATAAATTTCCATCAAATTTGCACTGTCCTATCAAAAAGCTAAATCCTTTCTATTTTCAATTTATCACTATCGTATCTGTCTGCTCGTCTGTCCTTTTTACACTTGTTGCCAACGGTTGGCGGTATGAAACGTTGGGGGTTTCGGGGCCACTGCACTATCAAGGTACAACGGACTTTGGTGCGGGAATAGAAGCTCGAATAACCACCTAGCCCCCAATGTTTTATGACCGCGTGTTATGCGCTGGCAATATTATTCTTTTACTTTTTTAATAATGTCTGGGATTTCTGATTTGTCAGGAATATCCTGATTTGTTACGTAATAATATTCAAACACAAAATCCCCAAGTTCATTGCATTTTTTTATTCCTGTCTCGATGAATTTCCCTACTGCAACGTCCATCGGTACAAGAACTGTCAGCCCTGCATAAGTATCCGACTGGTCAACGGATTCCACAACACAATTTATGTCTTTGGCTATAAGGTTGAATTCATCTTTTATTATTTTCTTCTGTGTCGTGGTAAAGGATCTGTCCGATGATGATAAAACAAGAAAAAAGTATCGCAATTTGTCATTAAGTCCACCTAGTCCGCTTGAGATAAAGCAGGCACTTTGATCTGTCAATGTGCTCTCAAGGAACATTTTGCACTCTTGTAACGCCAAAGATGCCCATTGTTTTAAGTCATTTTCAGGATTTTTAAAATATTTTTTAATTTGTCTGAACGCTGTAATTGTCCCAAGATGTGCTAACAGGGTCAACGTTTTTTTCTTAGCATCTATTTCTATTTTGGAGTCAAAGAGAATGTTTCCCAAATTGAGGGTTTCATTTTCAGTCAGTTCGCCATGGTCAAAAGAATGGGAATAGTCAATATATTCTTTTTGTGTTTGAATATCGATGCCTTCTTCCAGTATATCATACCGGTCAGGAATGCTTTCTAAAAATTTTCTTATATCTTCAGGTCTGTCTGTCATAGCTGTGTGTTCATTTTTGCTTGCGCATAACATCTTAGTGTTTTATTCGCCGTTTTTGCGACCAAAGTTATTGAAAAGAAGTTGATTCACAAATTTTCACAAAGATTAATTTAATATGCTATCAATAATGGCAAA
>JAENWZ010000112.1 GCA_016649795.1 Proteiniphilum sp.
AAAATGCTCCTCGGCGAAGAGAGGCATCTGATCCGATTCAGAAAGGATCATGTCGGGCAACTTCTTCGTCTGGTAGGCGAAAAAGATGCAGGAGAGCAGTCCGTCAAATGATTTGTCGTAGGTAAAGAGTATCATGTTATTCCCCCCAGTCGATTGAATACTGCAACATATCGGCGACCTGCTTCTTCTGTTTCTGTGTGACCTGACGACGCACATACTGAGGGGTGAGCTCATTCACCGTCTGCATGGGCAGTTCGCGACAGGCAATAAAGTACTGTGCCCGCTTCATCACCACGCCTATCTTCTTTAGTTGTGTGGAGCTCAACCGCCCGTACCGCCGTGAGACGACAATCATTTTGGCCGATTTCACGCCGATGCCCGGCACACGGAGAATCATCTCATAGGGTGCTTCGTTCACATCCACAGGGAAGAACTCGGGATGACGCAATGCCCACCCCATCTTGGGATCGATATCCAGATCAAGGTCGGGATGTGCATCATCTACGATCTCGCTGGCTTTGAAATCGTAAAACCGCATCAGCCAGTCGGCTTGGTATAACCGATTCTCGCGCACCAGCGGTGGTGCAGCAATCATAGGAAGACGATTGTCGTTCTTGTTCACGGGAATATACCCTGAATAGTAGACCCGTTTGAATGAAGGTCGCTTGTAGAGTGACGAAGCGAGCGTGAGTATCTGCTTGTCGCTGTCGGGGGTGGCACCGATGATCACCTGGGTGCTCTGTCCCGCAGGAACAAACCTGGGAGCGGAACGAAATTTTTTCCGGTCTTCGGCGCTTTCTAGCATCCCCTGCTGAATGAAACGCATCGGGGCAAACATATCGGCGAAATTTTTCTCGGGTGCCAGTAGCTTCAGGTTCTCCTCAGTGGGTATCTCAAGGTTCACACTCATACGATCGGCATATCTGCCTGCCTGCGCTACCAGCTCGTTACTTGCCCCGGGGATGCTTTTCATATGGATATACCCGTTGAAGCGATGTACTTCCCTCAGCAACTTCACCACGCGAAGCATCTGCTCCATTGTATAGTCGGGATTACGCATCACGCCCGAGCTGAGAAAAAGACCTTCAATATAATTGCGGCGATAAAACTCAATTGTTAGTTCGGCCAATTCAGCAGCGGTGAAGGCAGTACGCTTCACATCGTTGCTGCGCCGGTTGCTGCAATAGGCACAGTCGTAGATACAGTGATTGGTGAGCAGTATCTTGAAGAGAGAGATGCAGCGACCATCGGGTGTGAAGCTATGACAGATACCCCACCCCTTCGCTGTTCCTACACCGCCCTTGACGTTATTACGCGTGGTACCGCTCGACGCACACGATACATCGTACTTGGCTGCATCGGCCAGGATACTTAGTTTCTCCAGTGTTTTTTCGTTCATCTTGTTGAATGAAATAATAGTTGTTCGATGAGCTTTGATATGTAGGGTATCTACTACAAAGAAAAGAAATAGAAATCAGATTCACGCATTTAAAAATGTAAAAAAAGAGGTAGTGTTGACAAGTTTTTAACAATCTGATTGACAATATAAAATAGCGACCATGAAAAAAATGTCTATTTTTGTAACCTATTGTTGTTATTGTGTGTCCTATGGATGACAACAAATTATTCACTCTTTTAAACGCGAACGAATATGGAAGATTTGATACCCATTATTGCTATTCTCTGTACCATCGGGTTACCCATCACAGCAGGTCTGGTAATTGGCCTCAATTCGGTGAGAAACGACCACAAGGAACGAATGGGGCTGATTAGTCAGGGGATTATTCCGCCCAATAAAATGAAGGTGAAAAGCAACCCTAACCGGCTTGTATCATTAAGAAACGGTATTGTACTTGTAGCACTTGGAATTGGGATCATCACAGAAAATGCCATTGGCGCAGCAAAAGGAAGAAACAGATCAGGAATAAATTCTTGTGATGAAGGAAAATCAGCGTGTGCAGCAAGTCCTTTCAGGCAACACTTCCGCTTTCGCATACTTTGTCGAGACCTATCAGGATATGGCGATCACCATCGCTCACCGGATTTGCGGCAACATGCAGGATGCGGAAGATGTTGTGCAGGAGAGTTACGTGAAAGCATACCGGAACCTTCACAGTTTTCGCTCCGAGAGCAAATTTTCTACCTGGCTGTACCGTATCGTTTACAATACAGCTATCACGCAGACAAAAACAAGGATGTGGATGGGCAGTCAGGAAACAGAGATAGAACATGCATCGGAACTGAGTGAAAACACGCTGGAGATCAACCTGGAAGAGATGGACCGGAAAGAGGTGGTTTCGGATATATTGCAGAGGATGCAGAAAGGAGACGCACTTTTACTCACGTTGTATTATATGGAGGACAATCCTGTGAAGGAGATCGCTAAAATTACAGGGTTGAACGAGCCGAACGTGAAAGTGAAGCTCTTCAGAGCACGTAAAATGTTTAAAGAACTACTGGTAGAATGCTACAGTATGGAGGATGTGGGATTTAGCTAAGCAACAAGCAGAGGATCAGTTGCAAAAGATGACAGTCTTCACTAATTTACCAAAACAGAATCACAATGAATGAGAACAAGAAAGAGCAAGAGGAAGAGATTATCCGACAGATGATGCAATCGGAGATGAAAAAGGCTCCGGAGAACCTGAAGTTTCGTATCATGCATCAGATCGACACCGAGAAGGCACTCACTCCGCAGAAGAAAAAACCGAAGAAAGAGTCGGGTAACCTGCTGAGAGAGATGGGATCAATTTTTGGTAGCATGTATGCTGTACTGGCAGCAATGGTTATTGGTGCATATCTGTTGCAGGGAAAAGATTTTCTGTTGACACCTCAGTTTATTGGTCCGGTAGTGCTGGTAGCATCAGTTTTCAGCCTCTTCTGGCTGATGACACGCCTGGAAGCCTTTTTGAAAGCACGGAAAAAATAGCTTTACTCTTGCATCAGTTGTTCTTTTGCCTTTACCAGCATTTCCGGTGATTCAGCCGGGGGGAAGTGCAGATCCAGTGATTTAAACAGCTCAAGGATGATATCACCTACTGCCACACGGGCAAAAAACTTCTTATCGGCAGGGATCACATACCATGGCGCGTAATGAGTGGATGTTTTCTCCAGCATCTCTTCAAACGCTTTTTCGTAATCATCCCACTGTTCCCTCGCCTGCAGATCGGCAGAGCTGAATTTCCAGTTTTTATCGGGTTCCTCTATCCTGTCAAGAAAACGCTCTCTCTGTTCCTCCTTTGAGATATTGAGGAAAAACTTCACAATGCGCATTCCGTTCTGATGGAGATGCTTCTCAATTGAGTTGATAGCCTCATAGCGGTTATCCCAGAACTGTTGGTCTATTTTATCAACCGATTCATAACCGGGGATCCGCTCGTTGAGAATCCACTGTGGATTGACTTTCGTTGCCAGCAGGTTCTCATAATGCGACCTGTTGAAGATCTCGATCATCCCACGCTGGGGCAACGCAGTGTAATGACGCCAGAAGTAGTCATGCTCCAGCTCGTTCTTTGTGGGTGTCTTGAAACTGTGTACGCGACATCCCTGCGGGTTGATGCCCGACATCACATGACGTATCACTCCATCCTTGCCTGCAGCATCGCGTGCCTGCAGCACGATCAGCAGGGAATAACTGTCGTCGGCATAGAACAACTCCTGAAATTTCTTCAGCTCCTTTATGTTCGCCTTGATCTCCTTCCTGGCTGTTTTTTTTGTGAAACCGCCATCTTCGCTGGTGGGAAAATCTTTCAGGTTTATTTTCGTACCTTCCTCCACGCGCAGTCTGCTGTAATCGAAATTCATAACTCTCTATTTTTGTTGTGCTATGTTGCTGCCAATACCTCTTAACAAATCATTATACCGATTGCGGTCGGAAATAATCTTCAACCCTTCGCGGAAAATCTCATTCTCTTCATTGATGATGCGGAAGAATGCCGACGTGTCATACAGATCACGGGCCATCAAAGCTTTTAACTGTAGAAGAATCAGCTCGCGGGAGGTGGCAAACTGCTCTTCATCCCATTCAACACTCTCCTCCCCGGCAATCTGCTTCAGGCTGGCAATCATCTCCTCTGTGGTATGAAAATTATTCGTGAAGGAGAGCACATCGGGATATTTCAACTCCAGCTCATGCCTCTTGACATCCACTTCAGAGACGGCCAGTCTGTTGATCACACCCTTCGCATTCAGCTTCACATGAAACATTGTTCCTGAGGTGGTATCAATTGGTACAAAATAGTCGGGCATAATGCCACCCCCACCGTACACCGTACGCTTGTTCACCAGCGTAGTGTATTTCAATGAATCAGGAAAGTGGATGCTGTCGGCGACGAACATCTCTCCGTGATTAAAACGTTCGATAATCTCCTTGTTATAATCTTCAGTGTTCCCCATCTCATAAGGTTTCTGAATGCTTCTGCCTGTAGGCGTGTAATAACGAGCTACGGTGAGGCGGATCATGGTCCCGTCAGTAAGCGGCAACTGACGCTGTACCAGCCCTTTGCCAAACGTCCTCCGTCCCACTACGATAGCTCTGTCCCAGTCCTGCAGTGCACCTGCAAGTATCTCGCTGGCTGATGCCGAATTACCATTGACCAGCACCACCAGGTTCCCTTCAGGGAAATTATCGGATCCGGATGCTTCCATCGTATACCTGGGTTGATTTTTCCCTTCGGTGTATACAATTAGTTTTCCATCTGACAGGAACTCATTGGCTATATCGTTCGCTGTCTGCAGGATACCTCCTCCGTTATCGGTGAGGTCAAAAATGAGATGTTTCATACCCTGTGATTTCAGCTCTTTCTCCGCTTGCCTGAATTCTCTGGCAGAGGTGACACCAAAACGGCTTAAACGGATATATCCGACATCATCTGTAACCATGTAGGATGCATCGATGCTGGTGATGGGTATCTTATCCCTGACAATCCTGAATTGCATCAACCCGGGCACTCCACGCCGAAGGATCTTCACGTTCGCAACGGTTCCTTTTGGTCCGCGAAGTCGTTTGATGACATCCTGATTATTCATTTTCACTCCGGCAATGAGTGTATCGTTCACATAAATTATTTTGTCACCCGGCATGATGCCTACTTTTTGAGAGGGTCCCCCGGAAATCACTTCCATCACATAGAGCGTATCGGTAAGCATGTTGAACGATATTCCGATACCATCGAAATTGCCCTGTAGCGGTTCGTTCATGGCACGCACCTCCTCCTCGTTCAGATAGGATGAGTGGGGATCAAGCTCTTTCAGCATGCCGCGTATGGCTGCTTCGGTAAGCTGTTTGGAATCAACATCATCCACATAGAGACCATTGATAAGCTGGAGCGTACGCTCCATTTTGATCGCTTCGGGGGATGGTCTATACTGAGAAAAAGCGTTTCCCGAAAAAAGGAAGACGCTTATCAGAAGAATTAATCTTAGTTTTTGCATATTTTTTTTTTGCGTTATTGCAACTCCATCCCTATGGGGACAAAGCTGCTGACATCGCACCCGTAACGGAGTAACTCCCTGACCTGGGTAGAGCTTATGTGCGTTAATGCCGGTTCTGTAAACAATACAAAGGTTTCAATCCCCGAAATGGTTCGGTTCATGTCGGCAATGGTTTTCTCATACTCGAAATCGAATACCGACCTAATACCACGCAAGATGTATCGTGCACCCACTTTCTTTGCAAAATCGATCGTGAGTGTATCGTAGCTTTCCACCTTTACGCGGGGTTCATCTTTATACAATTTGCGAATCATATCTATCCGTTTTTCGAGAGAGAAGTAGGATTTCTTTGATTCATTCACTCCTATGGCGATGACTACTTCGTCCATCAGCGATAATCCTCTCCTAACCAGCGACTCATGACCGATGGTGAAAGGGTCGAAAGTGCCCGGGAAAAGGGCTGTTCTTTTTTCTGGTGTTGTGGGGTTCATAATATTCACGCTACATCATCCTCTTCAATGACCAGATTATCGATGATAAAAACCTGTCGTTCAGGCGTATTCTTACCCATATAGAATTCCAGCAACTCTTTCAGCAGGTCCTCTTTTCGCATCGTCACCCTGTCGAGCCTGATATCTTCTCCAATGAAGTTACGGAACTCATCGGGTGAGATCTCTCCCAGCCCCTTGAAACGGGTGATCTCTGGTGTGGGGTTCAACTCCCTGATAGCGACCTGCCGCTCTTCGTCGGTATAGCAATAGATGGTTTTCTTCTTGTTGCGGACGCGGAAAAGCGGGGTCTGCAGGATGTACACATGTCCCTTCTTGACGAGATCGGGGAAGAACTGCAGGAAGAAGGTGAGCAACAACAGGCGGATATGCATCCCGTCGGTATCGGCATCGGTAGCGATAATCACTTTATTATAGCGCAGTCCGTCCATATTCTCCTCGATGTTGAGTGCCGCCTGCAGCAGATTGAACTCTTCGTTCTCATACACAATCTTCTTTGTTAAGCCAAAGCTGTTCAGCGGCTTTCCCCGGAGGCTGAACACCGCCTGGAAGTTGGGATCACGACTTTTGGTGATGGAGCCGCTGGCAGAGTCACCCTCAGTGATGAAGATGCATGTCTTATCCTGCTGATCACCTTTGACATCGTTGTAATGGATGCGGCAATCACGCAGTTTCTTGTTGTGTAGGTTGGATTTCTTCGCGCGGTCACGTGCCAGCTTGGTTACTCCGGCGATCGCTTTACGCTCTTTCTCTGAATCGAGAATTTTTTTCTGTAGCACCTCTCCTGTCTCGGCATGCTTGTGCAGGTAGTTATCAAGCTCCTTCTTCAGAAAGTCGTTGATATGCTTGCTCACCGAAACGCCGTTGGGGGACATCTCCTTCGATCCGAGCTTGGTCTTGGTCTGTGACTCGAACACCGGCTCTTCCACCTTTATGCTGATGGCTGCGACCATCCCGTTGCGGATATCGGAATACTCAAAATTGCGGTTGTAAAACTCCTTGATCACGCGGGCCGTAGCTTCACGAAAAGCAGTCAGGTGCGTTCCTCCCTGCGAGGTGTGTTGTCCGTTGACAAACGAATAGTACTCCTCTCCA
>JAENWZ010000141.1 GCA_016649795.1 Proteiniphilum sp.
CCCCCACCCCTACCCAATCACCTGCTATCCCGGAATATGCTCCCAACGAGCCGCTTATCACCCAGACCACGGAGCCTACCATCGATGTGGAGGCACAGCGTGAAGAGGAACGACGTCGGGCGCAGCTGGTTGCAGAACAACGTGCCCGTGAAGAAGCGGAGCGCCGCCGTCGTGAAGAGGAGGCCAGGAGAAGCGAGATCAACCAGCAGATGTCGGGTTTATTCGGTGAGAGCGCAGAGAGTCGCGGTAATACCGAAGGTACTGGCACTCAGGGTGTGACCACCGGAAATGCGACTCAGGGATCACCCACCGGCAACGGAGGGATCGGTTCTTACAACCTGGGTGGACGAAGTGTGGGAAGTGGCGGACTTGTACAACCACGCTACACGGTGAACGATGAGGGTACAGTTGTGGTCAATATTACCGTAGATCCTTCGGGCAACGTGATCCTTGCAGAGATAGGACGTGGCACCAATTTACCGAACGCCACTCTTCGCAAAGAAGCATTGAATGCTGCCAAGAAAACCAAATTCAACGCCATTAATTCAGCTAACAACCAACAGGGGACGATCACCTATAAATTTAATCTCAACTAAATAAAGTCTTTCGTTATGAAGAAAGTAGCACTATTTTTAGCCAACGGATTTGAAGAAATTGAAGCGCTTGCTACTGTAGATATATTAAGAAGAGCGCAGATACCGGTTGTAACAGTCTCCATCTCCGATGAAATAGTTGTAAACGGAGCACATAATATCCGGGTAATCGCAGACACCCTTTTCAGTGAAACCGATTTCTCTGACGTGGAGGTCCTTCTGCTGCCGGGAGGGATGCCGGGAGCAAAACACCTCAATGAACATGAAGGATTGAAGAGGCTGATAAGGAAACAGAACGATCGCGGCAATATGATCGCGGCCATTTGTGCAGCACCGATGGTGCTGGGCGATCTCGGTCTGCTCCGCGGGAAGAACGCCACCTGTTATCCCGGATTTGAGGAGAAGCTGACAGGTGCAAATGTAACCGGTGAAAAAGTGGTGGTCGACGCAAACATCACCACGGGTAGAGGACCGGGACTGGCTTTCGATTTCGCCCTGGAGCTGGTGGAGCAAATTGCCGGAATTGAGACACGTAAAGAGGTGCAGAACGGTTTGCTCCTCTGAAACTGAATCTGCTCCTACAGAGGAGTTTTGCATGAAAATTAATGGTGCAAAGAGTTCCCTAAAGTTAGACTATTTCCCGCGACGGCAGAGCTCAGGCAAGCCTGGCTCTGCACAATTCGCTTATCGAAATAGTTGGTTATTAAGAAAAAACCAATTATCTTTGCACCACTTTTTTTCAAACAACATAAAGTCTCACTTATTTAATTTAAATTATCATTAACAACAAATGACTGAAAACCTAAAAAATGTAGCTCCGGTAGAAGAATTCGATTGGGCTGCCTATGCTGAAGGTGATCCCTACAGCAAAGAAAACAGAGAACAACTTACCGAAAGCTACGACAACACGTTGAGCAAAATCAGCGATAAAGAGGTCGTAACCGGTATCGTATCCTCCATGAACAAACGCGAAGTGGTTGTAAATATTGGATACAAATCAGATGGTGTGGTATCGATGAACGAGTTTCGTTACAACCCTGATCTGAAAATTGGCGACGAAGTAGAGGTCTATATCGAAAGCCAGGAAGATAAAAAAGGACAACTGATCCTTTCACACAAAAAAGCCCGTGCATCACGTTCGTGGGATCGTGTCAATGCCGCGCTGGAAAACAACGAAATCATCAAGGGATACATCAAATGCCGTACAAAAGGCGGTATGATTGTGGACGTTTTCGGTATCGAAGCGTTCCTCCCGGGATCACAGATCGATGTGAAACCAATCCGCGATTACGACTTGTTTGTTGATAAAACAATGGAATTCAAGGTGGTAAAAATCAACCCTGAATACAAAAACGTGGTTGTTTCACACAAAGCATTGATTGAAGAAGAGCTGGAACAGCAGAAGAAAGAGATCATCTCTAAACTCGAAAAGGGACAGGTACTCGAAGGAGTGGTGAAGAATATCACTTCTTACGGTGTGTTTGTCGACCTTGGGGGCGTAGACGGTCTTGTTCACATTACCGATCTTTCCTGGGGACGTATTCAACACCCGGAAGAGGTTGTAAAACTGGACGACAAGATCAACGTGGTTATCCTTGATTTCGACAACGAGAAGAAACGTATCGCTCTCGGATTAAAACAGTTAACACCTCATCCATGGGATGCATTGAGTGAAACGCTGAAAGTGGGCGATATCATTAAAGGAAAAGTGGTTGTTATTGCCGATTACGGTGCATTTCTGGAGATTGCTCCGGGTGTGGAAGGCTTGATTCACGTATCTGAAATGAGCTGGACACAACATCTTCACAGCGCACAAGACTTTATGACTGTAGGTGAAGGGGTGGATGCAATAATTCTTACACTCGATCGCGAGGATCGCAAAATGTCGCTCGGTGTAAAACAACTGAAACCGGATCCATGGGAAAGTATTGAGGTGAAGTATCCTGTTGGAAGCACACATACAGCTACTGTACGTAACTTCACAAACTTCGGCGCTTTCGTAGAGATTGAAGAAGGAGTAGAAGGCCTGATTCACATTTCTGACCTCTCATGGACGAAAAAAATCAAACACCCGAGTGAAGTAACAGAGCTCGCCGCACCTATTCAGGTACAGGTACTCGACATCGACAAAGAAAACCGTCGTTTGAGTCTTGGGCACAAACAACTGGAAGAAAATCCCTGGGATGTGTTTGAAACCATCTTCACTGTAGGCTCTATCCATGAAGGTACAATCGTGGAATTGCTCGACAAGGGTGCTGTGATTTCTCTTCCCTACGGTGTAGAAGGATTTGCTACTCCCAAACATCTGGTGAAAGAAGATAACTCTCAGGCACAGGTTGATGAGAAAATGCAATTCAAAGTGATTGAATTCAACAAAGATGCAAAACGTATCATTGTTTCTCACAGCCGTATCCATGAAGATATCACAGGTGAAGATTCCAGGCGAAAAGGAAAACGCGGTGGCAAGAAAGAGGGAGTTAACGAAACTCAGGCCGCTATCCCGGCAATGGAAAAAACCACATTGGGTGATATAGGAGAGTTAGCTGCCCTGAAAGAGAAATTAGACAATCAGAAGGTGGAAGCCTTTAAAAAAGAAGCCGCTAAGACAGCTGAAGTGAAAACAGAAGCCCCGGAAGCTGAAGCTAAATCCGAAACAAAAAAGGAGGTAGTGAGTAAAGCTGCTGAAACAGAAGTAACGGAAGAGGTGAAAACTGAAGAAAAGCCCAAAGTTGCGGAAACAGAAGTTGCGGAAGAGGTGGTTGCTGAAGAAAAGCCCAAAGCTGCTAAAGCAAAGTCTAAGAAAGAAGAGTCCACAGTAGAAGATGCCGCTGCATCGGAAACTGAAGAGGCTGACGATTCTGAAGAAGTGACAGAAGAAGGTAAATCGAAAGAGTAACCTGTTTCTCAAACATATTTGTAAAAAGACCGGCTTAAATAGCCGGTTTTTTTTTACTTTGTTTCCGTTTTCTATTATTGTATATCTTTGTAAGAAAAAAACAGCACCGTGTTCTCAAACAACAAACCATATCGCGATTTTACCGAATTTCTTTCGGCAAAATTCCCCTTCAAAGTACAGAAGATATCCATCAATGCCGGCTTCACCTGCCCTAACCGTGACGGCATCAAAGGACGCGGCGGATGCACTTATTGCAATAACCAGAGCTTTAGTCCGGGATACGGCAAGCCTGCCAAAACAATATCGGAGCAGATGGCCGATGGGATCAACTTCTTCTCGCGCAAATATCCGGAGATGAAATACCTGGCCTATTTTCAATCCTACACCAACACCTACGACTCTCTGCAGTCGCTGACTGAGAAATATGAGGAGGCACTGGCTTATCCCGGTGTTGTTGGGTTGATCGTAGGCACCCGCCCCGACTGTATGCCCGATGAGCTGCTCGATTATTTTGAGGCACTCAACAAAAGAACGTTTGTGTTGCTGGAATATGGTGTGGAATCGACGCTGAACAAAACACTGGAGAGAGTAAACAGACAACACAGCTATGAAGAGTCGGCAGAGATGATCAGAAAAACGGCAGAGAGAGATATCCCTGTAGGTGCTCATATGATCCTGGGGCTACCGGGAGAAACAGATGAGGATATTTTACACCATGCCGACAGGCTGTCACAGTTACCGTTAACAACCCTCAAACTGCATCAGCTGCAGATTATCAGATATACGGCCATGGCCAGGGAGTACAAGCTGTTGCCCGAGTCGTTCCACCTCTACGAGCTGGATGAATATATCGATTTGTGCGTAAGCTTTGCGGAACGTTTGAATCCCGAAATTTATATTGAACGTTTCACTTCCCAATCGCCCAAGAAACTGCTTATAGCACCCGACTGGGGATTGAAGAATTACGAGGTGACCGAGAAGATTATCAAAAAATTTCAAGAGAGAAATACCTGTCAAGGGAGATTGTATAAAAAAGAAAAGAGTCCTTCAACGTTAGAGTGTAATAATTTGAATATGCACACTAGATAAATTGATAGAGAATCATCTATCTACACATAAATATCACTAATAATAGTGATTGATTCAAAGAGTGGAATTGCTTTCCTTTGTATACAGAAGTAGTAAGCTAACACAATCGTCAAAATCCCATGTATTCAAACCAACCCCTCAGCAAATTATCTATCCTAAAACAATTGTTATGGACGGGATTTCTTTTACTATTCGTCCCATTCCCTATAGTGGCGAACGAAACAGATACCCTGCGCCAGTTCACGCTCGATAGCATCGTTGTATCAAGCATCAAGCTCCCTAATGTCAGCTGGACGATGCCTGTTGCCTCCACCACCATAGATGCCCAAACAATGGAACGACGACAATTGAACGACATGAAAGATTTTACGGCATCGATACCCAACTTTATGATGATCGACCGTGATACACGTCTCACCTCATCGGTCTTTGTGCGTGGCGTAGGATCACTGATCAACACGCCGGGTGTGGCGATGTATGTGGATGGTGTCCCTCACTTCGAAAAATCATCGTTCGACATCAACCTCATGGAGATCGAGAGGGTGGAGTTTCTGCGTGGTCCCCAGGGAACACTCTTCGGACGCAATGCCATGGGTGGCATCATTCTTGTGCATACCACCTCCCCCTTCCGTCGTCAGGGGACAAGGCTGAAGCTATCTTATGGCAGCTTCAACGACACACGTTTCTCTATCTCGCATCTGAACAAAATCAATCAGGCTTTCGCTTACGGAGTCACAGCCGATTACAATCACTCCGACGGGTATATACACAACTGTTACGACAACAAAAAAGCGGACAAGCTCAACGCTGCGTCGCTGAACAGCCGGCTGGAGTGGCGTCCCCGCACCAATCTGAGCCTCCGCCTGATCAATGGTTTTGAGATGGTGACACAGGGAGCTTTCGCCTATGGTGACGTGAATGAGGAAACCAACTATGTGGACTCGGTAAATATCAACCACGAAAGCTACTACGATCGTAAGATCTATGACTCCGGGCTGCAGGTCGATTTTCATACTCCCTACTTCTGGCTTCGCTCACAGACATCTCTTCAGCTGCTCGATGATACCTATAACGTTGACCAGGACGCATCGCCAAAAGATCTCTACTATGCCGTTCAGTCGGAGAAACAGTTGCTGCTCTCTGAAGAGATCAACATAAAGAATGTAAGCGCAGGGAGGTACGGCTGGAATTTCGGCCTCTTTGCCTTTAATCACGCTATTGAGAGAAGCACCGACGTCTTTATCAACATGGCCAACCCTGCCTACCAGCTTGAAAAAAGATATGACGATTACAGCCGGGGTATTGCCTTTTATCACCAGTCGGAACTGCAGATCACCTCAAAACTGATTCTCGTAGCGGGAATACGTTACGATGTTGAACAGGCTAACTCCATTCACACAGAGCATAAACTGACGGCAGACACGGTGGTGCTGCGCAATCGGTACAACTCACCGCTCACCTTCACGCAATGGACGCCCAAGGTATCGCTTCAATACCGCTTTAACCGGGATAATCAGCTCTATATAACCTGGGCGAAAGGGTACAAGAC
>JAENWZ010000301.1 GCA_016649795.1 Proteiniphilum sp.
AGGTAACGGTGAGCAAGCCTACTTAAAGGTGTTTGAAATTATTGTATTGCGAAAGTAGCTCAGTTGGTAGAGCACGACCTTGCCAAGGTCGGGGTCGCGGGTTCGAGTCCCGTCTTTCGCTCAGGATGGGGTTAATAAGTTTCCCCGATGTAATCGTAAAGTCCTATATAAGGCTCAAGGTCTGCTCGGATGGTGGAATGGTAGACACGCAAGACTTAAAATCTTGTGACCATAACGGTTGTGCGGGTTCAAGTCCCGCTCCGAGTACGGATTACAAAGGATAAAGCCTTGATATATTACTGATATCAGGGCTTTTCTTTTTATACCATTGCAAACCATTAAACGATAATAACCGATTAGCGCTCAAAAGCGGCCGACTGATGCAATTTTATTATCACACCATGACTAAACAATATAACAAAAGTTACATTTTCGGTATCACGCTGGTGGCCACACTGGGAGGTTTGCTCTTCGGATATGACACCGCTGTAATCTCCGGAGCAGAGAAATCAATTCAGGCTTTTCTTGTCAATCCCCTGGGACTGAGTACCTGGATTCACGGAGCCACCGTCTCAAGTGCGTTGATTGGCTGTATTATCGGCGGATCTATCTCCGGATTCTTCTCTAATCGTATGGGTAGGCGGCAGACGCTGCGGCTTGCAGCACTACTCTTCTTCCTGTCGGCATTGGGATCAGCTTTTCCTGAAACGATCTTCTCCAGAAGGGGAGAGCCCTCCATCGGTCTGCTGCTTGCATTCAATTTTTATCGTATTATAGGCGGAATAGGTGTTGGACTTGCTTCAGCTGTTTCACCCACCTACATCAGTGAAGTTTCACCTGCCAGCATACGGGGACGTCTGGTCTCTTTTAACCAGTTTGCCATTATCTTCGGGATGCTGGTGGTCTATTTTGTCAACTGGGGCATCTCTAAGGGGCAGACGGTGGAGTGGATAAACGACGTTGGCTGGCGATATATGTTCGCATCAGAGGCAATCCCGGCCGCGCTCTTCGGCATCATGCTTCTTTTTGTGCCTGAGTCACCCCGATACCTGGCGCTTAAACGTCGCGATGAGGAAGCCCTCAGTGTGTTGTCAAAGGTTAACTGTACCATGCAGCGGGCTGAGAAGATACTGGGAGAGATCAAAGGGACACTGGGCGACAGTATCCGTGCGAAGATCACCTCCTACGGGAAGAAGGTAATCATTGTCGGTATTCTGCTTTCTGTATTTCAACAGTTCGTTGGTATTAATGTGGCGCTCTACTATGCGCCGAGAATTTTCGAGAGCATGGGTGCCGCTAAAGATGCCTCGATGTTACAGACAATAATCATGGGACTGGTCAACGTGGTATTCACCGTGCTGGCAATCCTGACAGTAGATAAATGGGGAAGGAATCCCCTGCTGATCACAGGCTCAATAGGTATGGCGGTAGGTATGTTCGCCATCTCGGCTCTCTCATTCAACAATGTGATCGGTATCTCCACGCTGGTCTTTATCATTATCTACACTGCATTTTTTATGATGTCGTGGGGCCCTATCTGCTGGGTACTTATTTCGGAGATCTTCCCGAACAAGATAAGAGGGCAGGCAGTAGCCATTGCCGTTGCCTTCCAGTGGTTCGCCAACTACCTTATCTCATCTACCTATCCGGCAATGATGGAGTTCAGCGGAGGGATGACCTACGGTTTTTACGGTGTGATGGCGGTGCTTTCCGCACTCTTTGTCTGGAAGATGGTTCCCGAAACTAAGGGACGTTCGCTGGAGGAGATGGAGAGCCTTTGGAAAAAGCTTTGAGCCATATAAATCCAACGGTCATAGCCAATCCGGAGGCTATAAGCACCGATAGTTTGGCTATGTCGCCATATAATTCGTTTTGGGGAAATGCGAGGTTCGACACAAAAATGGACATCGTGAAACCAATCCCAGCCAGAATGCCGACACCAATAAACTGGGACCATTTTATCTTCCCTAATTTGGCCAGATTGAGCTTGACCATCAGGTAGACTGCCAGAGAGATACCAATAGGTTTACCAAGGAACAGCCCTATGATGATGCCGATTGAGAGTGGGGATCCAAGTTCTGAAAGGGATGCAGATGAGATAGCGATACTTGTGTTTGCAAGGGCAAAGATGGGGATTATGAAGAAATTAACAGGCAAATTGAGCTTGGTTTCAAAAGTAGCCATCTTGTTTGCAGGTAGTAAAAAAGCGAGTATCACCCCTGCAATAGAGGCGTGAACACCCGATTGAAACATACAGTACCACATTACTACTCCCAGCATCATCATGATCAGTGAGCCTAACCTGTTGTGAAGGCGTCGATTTACGAAAAATATGATCACTCCAACCAGCACCACCAGCAGTAACCACTGCAGATGCAAGCCAGTTCCGTAAAACAGAGCGATGATGACAATCGCACATAAGTCGTCTATGATGGCCAGTGCAGTCAGAAATACCTTGTTGGAATGGGGTACCGCTTTCCCCAGCAGACTGACGATTCCCAGAGAAAATGCAATATCTGTTGCAGTGGGGATTGCCCAGCCACCTGTGTAGATTGTACCTCCG
>JAENWZ010000147.1 GCA_016649795.1 Proteiniphilum sp.
TCAAACATAGTACCTGCTGTAGGACTTTCGTCGTATTTACATCGGTTACATCGTCTTGAATAAAGCTTATGCCCTTTGCAGTATGTGCTGTTACCACATTTCCTGCAAATGTAACCTTCTGTCCATTTTATGTCAGACAAATACTTGTAGCAATCTTCATCTGATTTAAAGTGCTGATTGAACTTGATTGAATTCACTCCCTTAAACCTATTATCCTTTTCCATGCTACAACAGTAGCATTATTTATTGGGCGGTCTAAGCGCTTATACCAATAATTTAATTAGTTCGTTATTTGTATGTATCTGCGAACTGTACTTTTATCTGTCCCAGTAGCGACCCTCTTTGATCGCTTTCACAAAATCGGCAGGATTCCCATCTTTTACAATACCGCTCTCCGTGGTAAGATCCTCGCCAATCACATCCAGGATAAACCTGACAGCAGCTCCATTAGCCGATATAGGTTTAAAATGGAAATAGGTATCCCTTACAAACTCCTTGTAACGGGGATCCGATTGCATCATTTTGAACATCTCCGGTGATCCGTCAGGAACAGCAGTCGCGTCGAACAAAACAGAGGAGGTGGTCAGTACGGTATCATCCACTTCAATCTCATTTCCCTGATTGTCATTGATGGTTCCGAGATGGGAAGCAACCACTCTTACTATTGCCCCTTCACCGGTAAGTGTCTCCTTCAGTTTTTTCAACTGCGAGCCATCCACACCGTCATCACATAAAATGGCAATTTTACGCGTACGGATGGAATCTTTCTTCTGGTTTTTCAGTATGCTCAGTGCCGGTGATTCCTTCAGTTTTGGTTCTATGACGATGGTTTCAAATTCTTCCGGTGTTGCATCGGGACTATGCTGCATATTCTCCGGTACACCCTTCGGTATATCGAGTCCGAGTTGAGCGGCAACCTGGTTGGCCAGCTCCTTATCCACCATCTTGATCATCTTCAGCACATTCTGACGGAGAGCTACCCGCTTCACCTTGCCCAGCTCAAAGCTGAAAGCATCGGTAATGTGTTTTTTCTCCACATCGGTCTGACTGTTATAGAACAGAGTGGCCTGCGAATAATGATCCAGGAAGCTTTGACTTCTTGCGCGTACCTTATGTGCCTCGATACGTTCCCTGTGGCTTGTAAAACCGCCTTCCTCCTTTGAAGACTGCAGCGGGTAATTATCACTGATGGTGTTGGGGTGATAACTCGTCTCATCCACATTGATGGTCATTCTGTGCATACCGTCTTTCTGATTATTGACTACCGGCACGACAGGACGATTGATGGGTATCTCGTGAAAATTGGGACCGCCGAGACGTGAGATCTGGGTATCGGTATAAGAAAAGAGACGTCCCTGCAATAGCGGATCGTTGGAGAAGTCGATGCCGGGAACAATATGTCCCGGGTGAAAGGCAACCTGTTCCGTTTCGGCGAAGAAATTGTCGGGGTTACGATTCAGCGTCATCCTGCCGACGATCTGCACGGGCACCAGCTCTTCAGGTACCAGCTTTGTTGGATCGAGCAGATCGAAGTCGAATTTGAACTCATCCTCCTCCGGAATAACCTGCACTCCTAGGTCCCATTCCGGATATTCGCCTACCTGTATGGCATCCCACAGATCGCGTCTATGAAAATCGGTGTCCTTGCCGGCGATCTTCTGGTTCTCGTCCCATACAAGTGAATGCAGTCCCATTGTTGGTTTCCAGTGAAACTTTACGAAGAAAGACTCATCCTTCTCATTTATCAACCGGAACGAATGTGTGCCAAAGCCCTCCATCATCCGGTAGCTTCGGGGAATAGCCCTGTCGCTCATCAGCCACATCACCGTGTGAAATGTCTCGGGTGAGGTAGATATGAAATCCCAAAAAGTATCATGTGCAGAAGCGGACTGTGGTATTTCATTCCGCGGTTCAGGTTTTACGGCATGGATCAGATCGGGAAATTTGATGGCATCCTGAATAAAAAAAGGAGCCACATTATTACCCACCAGATCAAAAATACCTTCGTCGGTATAAAACTTAACGGCAAATCCCCTTACATCACGTGCCATATCTGTTGAACCGCGTCCCCCTTGCACCGTGGAGAACCGTACAAAGACCGAAGTCTCTTTGCCTTTTTCTGTAAGAAATTTTGCTTTTGTGAATTGCGGAACAGGGTTGGTTACTTTAAATACACCATGAGCACCCGATCCTCTGGCATGCACAATCCGCTCGGGTATACGTTCATGATCGAAATGGGTGATCTTCTCACGCATAATAAAATCTTCCAGCAACGAGGGGCCTCGCTCACCAACCCTAAGTGTGTTGCTGTCATCATTGATACGTAGACCCTGATTCGTTGTCATTCGATTTCCATAACCACCTCCTTTGTTAACGGCCAGATCTTTCTGCTTGGCGTTATCAGGTGTTTCGGGTCGTACTTCCAGTGAAACTTTTTTATCGGCTTCACTCATCTCCACAGGATTAGGATCTTTTAGTTCAATCTGAGATACTTTTGCCGGCTCAGCCCCTTTTCCCGAAATGGTTGGGTTCTTACTATTTGTCTGCACAGCATTCTTCTTTTCTGAAGAGGTATCATTCTCCTTTTTACTGTTTTCTTTTTTCATAGGTAATGTTTTGTTCAATCCATAGTTGAGATTCAAATACAATTAAAGATGAGTCACTCACCTTTAATTGTTCAATAGTCTGATGTTAAGAAGGGATAGGTTCAGAGTGAATCCCGCATTGCTTTGATCATGTCGTGAGATACTTTAATCTCCGCCTGCTGACGAATGACAATGGTTCGTTGTTCAGGAGTAAGACTCTCGCATTTAAGTGCCTCTTCATAAGCTCTGAGAGCTGCATCTTCACCATCCTCGCAGTTGTCTAGGATTGCTTTTCTGTCTGCTCCGGAGAAGAAAGCCTTCACATCCATCCAGGCACGATAGATCTTACCGGATACTTTGGTGCCCTCTTTAATATCTTCTCCTGTATTAGCAATCACCGCAGCCAGTTCTGCATGGAATGATCTGCTTTGGTTCACTCTTTCCTGAAACAGAATTCTCAGGTCAGCATCAACTGCTTTCAGTTCTTCCATCGCTTTTTGGTAACCCTCTACTCTGTCGTTGTTGATTAATACCAGATCGTTTAGTGTTTCGATTTGATTTTTCAAGTAATCCATAACTTTCAGTTTTAATTCATAGTTAATGCACATGAATAGAACACTCGGATTTTTTCAATTGTTCAGAATCAGACTACTAATAAACTATAAATAGGGGGATTAAGGAGTGGAAATCCTCCGGTAACCCATATTGCATCCAGAGGTGTTAACAGGAATATTTTTTTACTTTCTTGGTTTGGTATCTTGTTTTACTCCGGTCTTATAGAGGATGAGATCGGTTTTTTCGGTGGCGACTAGGCAGCCGTAACGGACCGACTCCAGAAGCGGTTTGATTAACTCAAAGAAATCCGTCACTTTTGTCTCTTTATCAATTATTTCTATTACTACCGGTAGTTTCTCACTCACCTCCCAGAATTTATAGGAGTGGATAACGGAACTTGCTCCATAGCCAAGAATACCCTTCAGTACCGTAGCACCCGCAAGCCCCTGTTCCTTAGCTTTAAAAACAATATGTTCATACAGTAAACCCTCTTTGTATTTATCGCTTGAACTGAGATAAATACGAAGAACCAAAGCAGATGAATTGTTTTCCATATCAGATAGCTTTAATGATTAATCTGCCGAAAAAGACGGCGAAAAGACCCAGTATGAAGCTCAACCCTGAATAGGTTGCAAACCGAAAGAACTCATTATTTTGTAAAAGGATAAATGCATCATTGGAGAAAGTGGAGTAGGTGGTGAACCCTCCGCAGATACCAACAGTTAAGAAGATACGCCATTCCGGTGACATGATATTTCGCTTTTCCGAGAGACCAAAAAGAATACCTATGAGAAAACTCCCGATAATATTCACCGTGAAGGTGCCCCACGGGAAAACCGAAACAACATGCATCTGGAAGTACCTTGAAACCAGAAAGCGGAGTGCCGAACCTATAAAACCACCTAAACCCACTATGAGTATCGACTTGACCATTATTTTAAATATATCGTTTGCTTGTTTTTAAAATTTCAGCACAGCCTCCTCAAGGAACTAATCTTTGATTTTTGCAAATCTGACCTCGTCACAAAACGTTCCATTTTTGAAAACAACTTTTCTGAATATTCCTTCCCTGATAAAGCCACATTTCTCAAGCACTCTCTGAGAAGCCTTGTTGAATTCAAAAACACCGGTATAGATACGAACAATATCCAGGTGATTAAATCCCCACTCAGTGATCAAACGAACTGCTCTTGTTACGATCCCTTTGTTCCAAAACGGTTCACCAATGAAATAACCGATCTCGGCACTTTTCCTGTAGACATCGGATGCAAGATGTAAGCCGATGTTACCGACATACTCTCCTTTATATTCAATGGCGAAAACATTTCTCGGTTCCTGCTTATCTGTCATAGCTTTAAAGCTCTTCGCAGCTTCTAATGTGTAAGGATGAGGAAAAGCATCCCGCACATTATCGAACACTTTTTTGTTGTTTGCATGCTCAACCAGTTTTGGTATATCGGAATCCATTAATTCTCTCAATACCACATCATCATCTATTGATGAATTCATCTGGGCATTTAATGCCAGAACGTTCACCAGTAATAGCGAAATGAGCAGGTAGAATGTCTTTTTCATATGATTCATATGATTAAAATTATTTATTTTTTCTGCGGTATCCTGCAAAAATCCAAATGCCAAGTACAAAATTAATCTGCCAATAGTTTTACCACGATGATCCCGGTAATCAGTGCTATACCAAAGCTCAGCAGGGTACCAATCAATATGTACTCTGTGAGTTTTCTCTCTTTCGACTCTTTCAGATCACCAAAACGAAAAACTGATTTGGCAGCTATCAGAAATCCTATCGCCTCCCAATGGCCGGTAACAACAAAAGTAAATACCAGTAATCAATATATTATTTAATGATGCAATAGTACGGAATATTGCTGAATTATGCAATAATATTTGTTATTGTTGAAACATGCAATAATAGAATATATGGCAAATCCAATTCCATCTCATCTCTCTTCCACGAGATTGTACGTCTCAGGCGACTGAGGCATTGCCGGTCCGTCAGCTTATGGCTTTGGTTTTGTTTTTTTTCCATGAAGCAAATGTCCCGGAATAATAAAAGAGATCAGCCATGCCAAAGACTCAACAAGAAGCTGTTCCGGAAGTTTCAGGTAAGATGCTGCCAGGGCAAGCAACCCAAAAAGTACTCCGCCAATTATTATTAATCGGTAACGTAAGATGACCCCTGTAATGGTAATCGTGAAAGCGGTTAAGACCATAAACAGAGGATGTTGCAGTTCAAAGTTGATCTGATGCAATACATTATACTGTATAAGGTTTACAAGCACCATAGCCACGACCAGTGATATCCACAGGTATTGCAATGAGACTCTCATCTTTTTTCCTCTTTTATCCTTTCTTTGTCCAACCAGGAAATAAATTGTAAATGCAATCGCTATCACGGGAAGAGCAATCTGTAGAAAGGTCATGATATCCTCCAGCAAGAATGAATAGGCCATTCTTCTTTCAACATATCCCATCAGTGAGCCAAAGAGCAGCATCCAGCCCCATACGATAAAAAGTATCGCCCACTTTTTCAATCTATTTTTGGTAACTCCATTCATTGTGAATTAATTTAAGTTAATTTAAATTGCTTCCATGTGATCAGTCGTCCACAGAATATTTAGTTTCTTCATACTCTCTGTATCCAGCATTGATCAATTAATTTTAAAAAACGAGATTATCTCTGATTGATGAACACACAATTGTTAAGTCTCTCTATTTTGTATGGTTTGCGATAAAATCACAAATTTCACCGAATGCTTCTCTGGCTTCGGGAAACAAAGGA
>JAENWZ010000032.1 GCA_016649795.1 Proteiniphilum sp.
ACCAGCGCCGTTGTTGTTCAGCAAAATACGCAGGTGGGGCGAGAGGTGTCTGTTCCACAGTCCGTTCATATCGTAAAAGAAGCTCAGGTCTCCAATAAGCAGGAAGGTCAGCCGTTCCGATGCAGCTGCATATCCCACTGCTGTGGAGAGTGATCCCTCAATGCCGTTGGTACCCCGGTTACAGAAACGATGCACCGAAGTGGGTAGGTCGAACAGCTGTGCCAGGTAGACAGTGTTGCTGTTGGCCAGCTGTAGCGAGGCATTTTCAGGTATTTTTCGCAACAATGCTCCCACAGCATAGAGATCGGAGAATGCTGCCTCCGGCTCAGTGACGGAAACACAGGCTTTCTTCCAGGCTTCAGCGAACGCTGTTGTTGTGTTATGGGACGCTGTTGATATGTTATGGGACAGCGTTGCTATATTATCGTAAGGAATCCCCGCCAGATAACGCAGGAACGTTTCGTTGTCGCTTCTTACAATGTCGGTCACCTGTTGAAAGGTGTCGGTGACCTCTCCCGATGGAGTGATATGCCACAGTTCTCGGATAGCGGCAGAGCGGATAAACTGCTTCAACCGTTTGGAGACTATATGTCCGCCGAGTGTGATCACCAGCTCGGGTGAAAGATTCTGTAACTCCTCCTCTGAAGCTGTTCGGAGCAGCACATCATAACGGGAGGTCTCCCCCGGGAGGATATTGGAGAGGTGATCTGCCAGCACGACCACCCCAAAATCCTTACGGAGTCTCTCCAGCAGTTCTAACAGCCCATTCTCCGGTGGCAGCTGGCCGACGATAATCATCCTTTTGGTAAAACTACCGAACCGTTTGTGGTACTCTCCTTCCTCACTGATACGGTAGCTCTGTTTCGGTCGGCGGATGACACGAACAGCAGGGAGTGTGGGGGTGTGAAAGCTAAACAGTGGTTCTGAAAGGGGAATGTTGATATGTGCAGGGCCTCTTTCACCGTTGTTCAGGCTGAGGATCGCCTCGTTGATCAGCCGGTTGCAATACCACTCCTCCTCACCATCTCTCACCTGCGGCAACTGCACCGAATGGCGTACCATTCTCCCGAACATGCCGACTTGCGGGATAGTCTGCCCCTCCATCTGTCCTATCCAGGCGGGGGGGCGGTCGGCGGTGATCACCAGCAGCGGCAGCTGCTGATAATAAGCTTCGGCCACGGCGGGAGCCAGGTTCAGGGCTGCTGTCCCTGAGGTACAGCATACAGCTACCGGCTTATTGAGGGCCTCTATCACACCTAACGCGAAAAAGCCCGCACTCCTTTCATCCACAATGCTGTAACAGGTGAAATCCTTGTCTGTCGCCAGGGAATGAATCAGCGGTGCATTACGCGAGCCGGGAGAAAGGACGACATGCATGATGTCATGTGCTTTGAGCAAAGCCACCAATTGTAAAACACTCTTTTTCTCTGAATACATTGCTCTCTGTTATTTAACGATACTTGCCATGGTTTTGAGCTTCTGTTCCGTCTCTTTCCACTCATCCCTGTATGTGGAAGAGGCGAGTAAGCCGCTGCCTGCGTACAAAGTAAGGGAACTTTTTCCAATATACATACACCGGAGGTTGACATACAGATGTGTCTCAGCTGTAGGATCCAGCATACCGAGGAAACCGGTATAATAACGCCGGTCGTACCCCTCCTGATCCACAATAAACTGAAAGGCCTCCTCCTTGGGTAGTCCCGATACTGCCGGGGTGGGATGGAGCACCTTTAGGAATGTGCCTATTTTCGATCTGTCGGACAGGGAGAAGCTGAAGTCGGTCCGCAAATGCGCCAGATTGCCTGCTTTGATGGTATAGGGACCGTTTATCTCCGGGGCGATTTGAAAGGAGGTCAGTTGTTTCAGGAGGTAGGAGGTGACCAGATGTTGCTCACGTAGGTTTTTATCATCCCAGGAGATAATTCCTGAATTGGGATACCGCGTACCTGCCAGAGCTACCGTTTGCCATCCGCTCCCTGACCCTGCCAGGAGTATCTCCGGTGTGCTGCCCAGCCAGGTTCCGCTTTGAGGTGTATGGAACAGGAATACGCAGGAATGGGTGTACTTCTCTGCTGCCCTGAAAAAGGAACGTCCCGGCGAGAAGGCTTCTTCTCTCCCTATTGTCTTGCTTCTTGAGAGTACCAGTTTCTTTATCTCACCCTGCAGCAGCGGTTTGTGGAACCGCTGAAACAGGCGGTCGTACATTGCTTTATCGATGTTGTTATACCTCTCCCGGGTGGCCTCCTTCCGTGACCTCTCCCTGATGGTTATATCCACCTCTGTGAGATCGGTGCAGTCGGGCCGTATCACTATGAGCGGCGACCCGGAGGAAATCCGGAAAGGAGCGATCACAAACCCGCTCTGTCCGTTTAACGCTTCGATATCGTTGAAGAGAGCTGCTGCTCCCGATGTTTGCATCACGAACCGTGGTGAGGCCTCCTCCGGCAGCCTGAAAATGGCGAAGCATGCATCCTGTTCAATTAGAGCATCCAATATCTGATGCCTGTCACCGATGCTCATCTCCTCTTCAATATGCTGTTCGTCACCCTGACTGATGAAACCAGTCTCCCCGCAGAGGTGAAGATATCCACATTCCATATATGTGAGGTACGCCCCTGGTGAATGATCGTTCCCACGGCATGCACCTTGTCTCCCTCTTTTGCGGAGGAGATATGGTTACAGCTCACCTGCAGACCTGCCGCCACCTCCTCCGGCCCGCAAAGAATCACAGACCCCTGTCCCGCCACCGATTCTGCCAGGGCCAGGGTGGCCCCGCCGTGCAGCAGGCCAAAGGGCTGGCAGGTACGCTTCTCCACCGGCATTCCGGCCTCTATCCTGCCCGGTGAGAGTAGGGTAAACGCTATTCCCAGCGTTCCCATAAGCGTGTGGCTGTTGGCAGCATTGATCTCTTCCGCTGAAAACTCCCTGTTTGCAGGGTTCTGAATCTTATCGTTCATGCTCATATCCTTTTTGTATCCTGCAAAAATAGTGATTACTTCAGGATCGCTGTCTTAAGATTCATTAAAATAACACCAAAACCTCAGCGTATGATCGAAGTTCAGTTGATTGGCAAAGAAAGTTTCACGCAAACTTCCGTTGTTGACACGTTCAATGCCCAGCGCATACATCTGCCTGCGACGGCAACACTGTTCCTATTGTTGCTCCTCGGGGACGTCATACAGTGTGCGCAGCCTTTCCAGTTCCTTTTTCAGTTCCCTGGTAATCTTTGCTGTTCCCCTACTACCGTAGATATTATCGATCTCATGCGGATCATTCTGCAGGTCGAACAGCTCCCATATCTTCTCTTTATAGAAATAGATCAGTTTATAGCGTTCCGTTTTCACGCCGTAATGCGCACGCACACTGTGGAAGCCGGGGAATTCATAGTAGTGGTAATAGAGCGATTCGCGCCACTGCTCCGGCGTGCTGCCTGTCTCAGCCAGCTCTTTAAACGACTCCCCCTGCATATCGTCAGGTATCCCGATCCCGCAAAAATCGAGGAGCGTGGGCGCGAAGTCGATATTTTGTGTCAGCGCCCTGATATTCGTACTGTCGGGAATATACCCTTTGTACTGCATTAACAGGGGCATTTCGAACGACTCTTCATACATGAACCGTTTGTCGAACCAGCCATGCTCGCCCAGGTAGAACCCCTGGTCGCTGCTGTAGATGATGATGGTGTTCTCGTCCAGCCCGTTCTCCTCAAGGTAATCGAGCAGCTGTCCCACGCTCTCATCCACCGCCCTGATGGTGGGCAGGTAGTCCTGCAGATAACGCTGGTATTTCCATTCCGCGATCTCCTTCTCCGTTCTTGGGGTAATATAAAACGTGTTGTTGCGCTCCCTGTAGGCATCAAAAAAACGGTGCTGCTCCCCGGGAGTCATGGTGCCCAGGAAAGCGTGCGGCCAGGGGTCAAAGAGCAGAGTGTCACTGTCGATGCCTGTCACCATTTTCAGGTCATGTCCTTCGTACATATCACGGTAGATATTCATCTCTCTGCATAATGTATCAAAATTTTTATGCAAAAATACGACTTTTCCAGTTTGCGGCATCTGGTTTGCCTATTTTTTGAACATCAAGAACTTAACAAATACCAGGTCAGGAGTTCTGAGTTTTGGTTACCTGATTTGTAATCGCTCGTGGTATAATTGTAAACGGGGGGGATGAACGGAATCTCCTCTGCTCTGCCGGGAAGGGGAAAAGCAAGGAGATGTACGGTTATGAATACCGTGTATAGATATTTTTCACAGATCCGTTGCATCGTTAAACAGGGATATACTGTGAGGTGAAACAAAGCGCTTATTTTTGTAAAAGGATGTCAATTTCCTTTTCGTTCAGCACCTTCACGTTGGTGAAAAGAAATTTCTTATCGAGAAAATTTCCATATTGATTACACTCAGTGATGGCAGCGTTCAAACTCGATTTCACATCCCTGTCGAAAGGAAAGAGCATAAGGAACGTGAAATATTTATCTTTAATCTCAAATTGTTCTATCACCACTTCTTCTTTCTGCAGTTGAAAAAAAAATTCCCGTTCCACAATTTCTTTTTGTAAATCGGTAAACTCCTGCCTGTTGTTGGTAGTGAAGAGCGCGAAAAAGCGCAGTTTCTTGTCGTGACCTCCCAGTCCTGATGAAATATATACCTGCTGTTGTCCCGACAAATCGGAACTCAGCACGATACGACTGCTGACCAGAGCCATGGAGGACCAATAAAGCAGTTCGGGCTCCTGCGGACTACTATGATATGTTTCTATTGAACGATATGCTCCCACATCGGGTATTGATGCCAGCAAAGTTAAGCTTCTTTTTTTCCGTTCTATTGATTCATCCGGAGAAAAGAGAATGGCTACTTCTTCATCGCGGACAAACGGGTTATTCTCTTTTCTTAATCTGGCAAAATATCTGAAATAGTCCATCTGCTCCTCAATAGGAACCAGCTCCTCGAGAATATGGAACGAGTCAATTCCTTGTTCGTTCAGCGTTTCCCGTAATTTTGCCAAAAGATCATCTTGTCCACTCATAGAGGCAAAGATATGTTTTTTTTCCTACTATCCTGTTTTCTCCCCGGCTAAATATTGTCTGTCTCACTACTTAATTTCCTTAAAATTCATCAAATTGACGCTTAATTCCATAGAATTGTATAAATTCGCACAATCAAATTGAATAACCACCACCGATGAAGATTAAAATAGTCAATTCGTCCAGACATCCGCTTCCTGAATATGCCACGGCCTATGCCGCAGGAATGGATTTGCGTGCAAATGTAGAACAACCGGTTGTGCTGAAGCCGCTGGAGCGGTCTCTGGTACCCACAGGTATTTATATCCAGCTTCCTGAAGGATACGAAGCACAAATCCGTCCCCGTAGTGGATTGGCTATAAAGCACGGCATCAGCATAGTGAACGCTCCCGGCACAATTGACGCCGATTATCGCGGAGAAATTCGTGTGATTCTTGTCAATCTGTCGAATGAAAGTTTCACTATCAATGACGGCGAACGTATCTGTCAGATGGTAATTGCGCAACATGCACATGTGCAATGGGAGAGTGTTGACTCATTGGATGAGACCGAGCGTGGTGACGGCGGCTTTGGGCATACGGGGAAAAAATAAAAACTATTAGCAAAGAATGCATTATACAATCACGATAAAAAAACTCTCTCTCTGTCTCGTTTTGTCTTCTCTGATCGCAGGAATATTGCCGGTAAAGGTAGTTGCACAGCAAGAGATAAAAGGCGTACAGCTCAATGATGAATCCCGGCGGAAATTTGATTATTATTTCTACGAAGCGCTGAATTCCAAAGCTTTGGGAAAATATGATGAAGCCCTCGATTTTTTTCAACACTGCTATGCATTGGATTCTACCAACGCCAGCGTTTTAGTAGAGCTGGGCACTTTTCACAATGTCCTGCAGGAGAAAAACAGAGCACTCGCTTTCTTTCAGAAAGCAGTCCATTATGACAAGACAAATTATTATTACAACATGATGCTTGCCGGATTGAGTAAAGAACTTGATTTGAAGCAGGATGTGGTGGATATTTACGAAGCACTTTTAAAGCAACACCCTGACAAACAAGACCTCAATTTTGAATTAGCGAATGCATATGCCGATAACGGTGAATTACAAAAAGCCATCGACGCACTGAACAAGTTGGAACAGGGAGTCGGGATCTCTGAGATAATCACATTAAACAAGTATCGCCTCTATTCACTGATGAATAAAAAAGAGAAAGCGTTTGATGAGATACAGCAGATCATCAATAAGAATCCTGCTAATCCAAGATATCATGTACTTATGGGTGATTTATACATGGAAGACAATCAAAACAAAAAAGCGCTGCGTTACTACCAACAGGCAGAGAAAATCGAACCTGATTTTCCGGCGCTCATACTATCCATGGTAAACTATTACGAAAAAACCAATAACAAACCCGCTGCCCGCGCTGAGCTACAGAAAGCCATCACCGGCAGCTCGATGGAGGTGGATACCAAACTGCAGCTGCTCACGCGCTACCTCGGCATCCTGCAGCAGGATAAGCAGGATATGAAACAGGCCAACTCACTCTTTGATGCACTCTTCGAACAATATCCCAACAATACACAGCTGAACATGATCTATGGCAATGTCCTTTTGTTACAGGATAACAAGGGTGGAGCCATGGAACAGTTTGAGATTTATACCAGGGATAATCCTGATGATCCCGCCGGGTATGAGCAAATACTACGTATAGCCCTGCCTGATGCAGATCTGGAAAAAATAAAGGCAGTAACAACGGAGGCATTGAAGCATCTTCCCGGGGAACCTCAGTTCTACTTTTATTTGGGTGCCGCCAATTACCAGCAGGAGAATTATAAGGAAGCACTGAAAACGTTCGGAGAGGGTTTGAAAAATGCCGTGATCACCAATCCGGCGGTAGAATCTGATTTTCATGCGCAGATAGGTGATCTGAACTATTTTCTGGGAAACAAGGAGGTTGCTTTCGAAAGTTATGAAAAAGCGTTAAAGTTGAACCCTCAGAATCTCCCTGTATTAAACAATTACAGCTATTATCTGTCTCTTGAGAGAAAGGATCTCGATAAAGCGGAGATGATGAGTGGTATCACCATCAAAGCGGAACCAATGAATCCTACCTATCTCGATACATACGGGTGGGTTTTGTTTGAGCAGGGATCCTATGTTATGGCGAAAATATATATCGAAAAAGCGATTGATTACAGCAAGGAAGTGCCTTCTGCAGAGGTCTTTGAACATTACGGAGACGTATTATTCAAGACAGGGGATAAAGAAAAGGCGCTGGAACAATGGAGAAAGGCAAAGGAGTTGGGAAGTGACTCAGTAACGCTGGAGAAAAAAATTAAAACCGGCCGGTTATAACTTTTCTCACGCACGACATACAAAGAAGGTTAATCCCGGGTGTTCTCGATAAGTGAGGTGACAGGTAGTAGAGTAAAGATATTCAATTAATTCACAAGCAATGAACATATCGCGTTATAGGAATATTCTGTTTTTCAGTTTTATATTAAGCATCGCTTTTACGGCATGCAAACCCAAACAGCAAATTGTCTATTCCTCTTCACCGGCGGAGGATAAGGAGTATAATGAAATTTTCAGCGACATAATCACCAGTGAGTTTCCATTCAATACATTCTCTGCGAAACTGAATATGAACCTCTCTACCGGTTCCAAATCATTAAGTTCAAAGGCAAATATTCGTATAGTAAAGGACAACGCACTTCAAATCTCCATACAGCCGCTCTTTGGGGTGGAGATGTTTCGGATATTCATTAATCCTGATACAGTGATGTTCCTCGACAGGATGAACAAACGCTATGTGATGGAATCAATCGCGTCGCTGAAAGACAATTATCCTGTAGGGTTCGACTTTTACACCATGCAATCTGTTTTTACCAACGCTCTTTTTGTTTCGGGGAAAGAGAATGTGGAGGCTGCTGATTTCCGGAAATTTAAATACAGCCGTACATCTGATCAGAACTATTATATAACATCAAAGGATGTTGCATCGGGAATTGATTATTCTTTCACGGTAAATGGTGATGATCGCATCACTTTTACGCATCTCTTGCAATCGGAAAAAAAACAGTCTCTGCAGTGGGGGTATAACAATTTTGCCGTTTTAAATGAGCTCACCTTCCCTCATAAAATGAATGTGACCCTCACATCCTCAACGCGAAAAATTGATGCTGAGCTGCTCTTCTCTGATGTCAGCACGAATGATTCCATCCAGTTAACGATGCATGTACCCAATGGTTACACGAGAACATCCATCGATGAGATACTGAAAATCCTCTCTCCGAAGAAATGAAAAAAATTGTTCTCATATACCTTTTATTATCTTCTGTCTTTCTGCTGTTTTCTCAAACCCAACAGATTGAAAGTTTGCAGAAACAGCAGCAAGCTTTACAGGAAGAGATAAAAAACACGAACAGACTCTATCTTGATGTAAAGAAGCAGACAACAACAATCCTGGATCGCATTAATCTTATCAACAAGCAGATTACTTCCAGAAAAGAGCTGATCACAGTACAGAGACAAGAGATAGAAGCGTTACGCAAAGAAGAGTCTCGTCTGGAAGGTGAGATAGTGAGACTCAACAGAGATCTGAAAAGCAAGCAAGAGAACTATGCCAATGCTATGCGAGGGATGTTGAACAATAATTTCAGCCAGAATAAATTGCTATTTATCCTCTCGGGGAAATCACCCGGTGAGTCGCTGAGAAGAATGCAGTATCTGAGAGATTATTCCAAATGGCAGAAATCACAGGCTGAAGAGATAAAAAAGCAGAACAGTGAGATCAGCGCCAGGATGGAGGCATTGGTCAAGGCGAAAGCAGAGAGGGTGCAAGCATTATCCACCCTGGAGAATGAACAGAAGAGGTTGCAGGATGAAGAGAAAACGCGTCAATCGGAAATATCGGAGGCACGCGGTAAACAAGATCAATTGCAGAAAACGCTTCAGGATAAACAACGCCGGGTAAACCAGCTGAACGCTGAGATTGAACAGCTGATCGCGGCGGAGGTGGCGCTGCAGGAAAGGGAAGCAGAAGCCAGGAGACGTGCCGAGGAAGCGGAGAACAGGAAGAGAGCGGAGGAAGAAGCGGCAAAGACGGCAGAAGCACGTCGTGAACCTGAAAGCAGCAAGAAAGCCGAAGAGCCGGCCAGAAAAGAAGAAGCTGCACCACGACCGGACACCGGTCCGAAGATTGAGTCCGGCAGTAGCAGAGCCTCTAGTGAAACATTCAATCTGTCGAAGAATTTTGTGGCAAACAGAGGTAAACTACCACTGCCTGTCACCGGGACAGCATCTATCGTAGGCCACTTCGGAGCGAAGAAGCACAGTGAATGGAACGTTACAACCAACAGCAACGGTATCGATATTCAAGCGCAGAAAGGTGCCGACATCCGTAGCGTCTTCGACGGTGAAGTATCGAAAGTGTTCTCTTTCCCGGGGTCTAACACCTGTGTTATTGTGCGTCATGGCGATTATTACACATTCTATGCCAATATATATGATCTGTTCGTGAAGCAGGGAGACAAGGTGAAAACCGGACAATCACTGGGACGGATATATACCGATTCCGACAGCGGTATTTCTACCATGCATTTTCAGCTATGGCAAAAAACAACCAAACTGAATCCTGCACCCTGGCTCAGCAGGTAGGTTGAATTAAATAAAACCTTAACACATGTCATTAAAAATTCGTCTGATCATCATGAATTTCCTCCAATTTGCTGTTTGGGGGGCCTATCTTACATCTATGTCCCGTTATCTGGGGCCGGCAGGCCTGGGAGCACACATAGGGATATTCTATTCAGTACAGGGGATTGTCTCCATCTTAATGCCTGCAATAATGGGGATTATTGCAGACCGATGGGTTCCTGCTCAGAAATTGCTGGGAGCCTGTCATCTGCTGGCTGCTATTTTCATGCTGGCAGCAGGTTTATATGGTCTTAATGCCGGTGCAGAGGTCTCCTTCCCTCTCCTTTTTACGCTCTATACCCTGAGTGTAGCCTTTTATATGCCCACGCTGGCACTTTCCAATTCCGTAGCCTACAGTATCCTCGAAAGAGGAGGAATGGATACGGTGAGAACTTTTCCGCCAATTCGTGTATTTGGAACCGTGGGATTCATTTTTACCATGTGGTTTGTGGATATCGTCGGGTATCAGACCACATCCATGCAGTTCGTTGTTAGCGCGATAATTGGCCTGGTTTTGGGTGCTTATGCATTCACACTACCCAATTGTCCGATAAGTACCGACACAACAGACAAAACGCTGTTTCAGGCGCTTGGGCTCGATGCGTTCAGGTTATTCAAACAGCGTAAGATGGCACTGTTTTTTATCTTCTCCATGCTGTTGGGCGTATCACTGCAAATCACCAATGGATTTGCCAATCCGTTTATAGCCAGTTTTGAGTCCCTTCCACAGTTCGCCAACACCTTTGGCGTACAGCACTCAAATATCCTTATTTCGCTTTCACAGATTTCTGAAGCACTCTGCATCTTGTTGATCCCCTTCTTTCTGAGGCGCTACGGCATAAAGAAAGTGATGATCATCGCGATGTTAGCCTGGGTAATGCGTTTCGGATTCTTTGGCCTGGGGAACCCCGGAGATGGGGTCTGGTTACTGATACTCTCCATGCTGGTCTATGGTGTGGCGTTCGATTTTTTCAATGTCTCGGGCTCACTGTTCGTCGACAAGGAGACACCTCACATCATTCGTGCCAGTGCACAGGGAATGTTTATGCTGATGACCAACGGTATTGGAGCTACTGTCGGTACGCTGGGAGCACAATGGGTTGTCAACCGGTATACCTCATGGCAGGATCTGTTAGTGAATGGTCAGACAAAATCGCTTATGGTGGGTGACTGGCAGTCAGTCTGGTTTATTTTTGCAGGATATGCCATGCTGGTAGCAATACTATTCGGCATACTGTTCAGGTATAAGCATGTTCGGGTGAACAGGAACGATTAAAACTTCTTTCAGAAAAAAGTAAATATAAAAGGATGCAGTCCCCCAGGACTGCATCCTTTTCAACTTATTCCGGAAACTGTTTCAGTTATTCAGCTTCTTTCGGCATCATAACGATTGTTTTCTTGTTGCCCTGATCCAGTAATTTCCCTATGAACTCCTGAATATCTTTGGGAGTTACAGCATTCACTGTTTCTATATAACCTGAATGCATATCATCACCGTAGAAATAGATCTCGTCGAGAATATTCATCCAGTATCTGTTTTCTTTCAGGTTCTCGGTGTAACTCTTGTTCATATATTCTTTCACCTTGGTGAAATCGGCGTCACGGGGACCGTTGGTCGCAATCTCTTTCAACTCGTCAATGATAATCTGGTTGAGGTGCGTCATCTTTTCAGGATCAGTATCAAACATGATCTGAAGGATGGTCTGACCCTCCGGATAGCGGGAGATTGCACCGGCTGAAGAGACTCCATACGTACCCCCTTCATCTTCGCGCACTTTCTCGGTGTATACAATATCCAGTATCTGATCGAACATGCTCATGAGAATCTGATTCTTCATGTTACGTTCAAACGTCCCTGTGAAGGTGTTGAAGACAGAGGCTTTCGGGTTTTGCATCTCACGCTGGAAAATATTTTCCATTTCCCCCTCTTTGAATGCCATCGGAACCTTTAAGAATTCACCTTTTACGGCTTCGCCGGGCAAGGAGGCAAGATACTGCTCAACCACGGGACGCACTTTTTCTTCATCGATATTACCAACAAAAGTAAACACAAAGCTACCCGGATTAAGGAACTGCTGATTGAACATTTCCATAATACGATTGTAATCGAGATCTTTCAGATCGTCCAGTTTGATTCTGGTGGTGAGCGGGTTATCACCATAGATCGCTGTGGTGATGGAATCGCTGAAAGCCACCATCGGTTCTGCTTCCTGATTTTTGAGCTGTGTTTCCATCCGCTGGATATATGACTTGAATGCATCTGCATCTTTACGGGGAGCAGTGAAGTAGAGATAAACAAGCTGAAGCATGGTCTCGAAATCCTTGATGGAGGATGATCCGTTGAAATCCTGTGTGGTCAGGCTGATGCTTGGTCTTACAGAAGCTGTTTTGCCGGCCAGCACTTTAGGCAGGTCGGTAGCGCTGAAATTGCCTACTCCTCCCAGTGTCATCACTGAACTCATCAATCTGCTGTTGATGGGATCCTGCACGGCATATTGAGAATAACCGCCCACACTTGTTGCGGTCATCATGATCTCATCATCCTTGTAATCCGTATTTTTCAAGATCACTTTCATACCGTTTTGGAGTGTCCATACAGTGGCATCCATTGCTTCATTTTTCTCCTCTTTCACTATTTTGCCCGGAGAGGGAGGAGTAGCGACAAGTGGTTCGTCGATAACCTGTTCGGCATAGGGCTCAATTGTTTCCGCTTTCACCGAACTTAAAACAGCCAGCAGCTCTTCATCTGAAGGATAAACCAGTTCTTCCTTTTGGGGTCCTGTGACGGCGATCACAATATTTTCATCACTGATAAGTTGTTTTAGGGTTTGGTTGATTGCCTCCACCGGGATGTTGGGTGCCACTGCCTGCATGAACTGATGCTCGAACTCAATTCCTGGAAATGGTTCTCCATCGGTGAATGCACGTACATACTCCTGCGAATAGGATGAGTTCCTCTGTTTGTCGCGGTTATTGTACGAATTCTCCAGGCTTTTGATGATGTTGGTGCGTGCAATTTCATACTCCGAAGCGCTGAAACCGTATTGTTTCGCACGTTCTGTCTCACGAACCATGGCAGCGAGCGCTTTGTCTATTTTGTCCTCGGCACTACGTGCAACAACTGTCCAGGCATCTTTTGTTTTGGCAACAAAAAAATCACCATCGTACGCATTAGCAACAGTGAAAGGTGCGTCTGGTTTCTGTGTGATCTCCGCAAAACGCTGGTTCATCATCGATGCTGCCGCGTTAAGGATGTAGGTTGTCAGATAACCCATCTGTGTGCTTTTCAGTTCCTCAGGCAGGGGATCATGCTTGTAAAACAACATCAGCTGTGTAGCCCTTGCTTCCTTGTCGGTAGCGATGGCAACCAACGGTTCTTTGTTGTCCGGGA
>JAENWZ010000153.1 GCA_016649795.1 Proteiniphilum sp.
CCTGTTTCGACTGGTAATCAGCAATCTCGATAGCGCGGATAGCCCGTTTTTTTGTGTCTGTGTCAGTTGTGTTGTGCAGCGGATGGTAACTTTGCAGGATCAGTGTGAGCTCCTCCAAGGGTTTGTCCTCGAGTGATTCTCTTAATGCTGGATTGGCCGGCACATCGGGCAGATGATACCCTTTCAGCACCGATTCAATATAGAGTCCTGTGCCGCCACAAATGATGGGCCTTTTCTCACGGGTGAGAATATCGCTGTAAGCTGCATGAAAATCGTGCTGATAATCGAAGAGCGTATATTTCTCTCCCGGCTCGCGGATATCGATGAGATGAAAGGGGATAGATGTTTCGTCAATGGTATACTCCGAGATATCTTTCCCCGTTCCTATATCCATCTCTCTGTAAATTTGACGGGAATCGGCACTCAGGATCTCGCCGTTCAGCGCGTATGCCAGGTGTGCGGCAAATGTTGTCTTGCCACAGGCAGTAGGTCCAAGGATAGTGATAAGGCCACTCTTCATGCTACCAGCTTCCTCCGGCACCTCCGCCACCGAAACTACCGCCTCCGCCACCGCCGAAGCCACCAAAACCACCACCACCGAATCCGCCACCTCCGATTATAGGAGGGAAAAATATGGGCGGTCCGCTGCTTCTGCGATGTCCGTCATTGTCGATGTGCTGATCACCACCACCTGAGAAGACAGCAAGTAAGATGATGATACCTATTATTATGAGGATGATCGCGAAAAGCGGCATACCCTCTTCCTCGGCTTCATCTGCACTGAATTCTCCCGAAAGGCGCTCAATCATCACATCGATGGCAGCGTTGACGCCGCCGAAATAATCATTCTCCGCGAAATAGGGGATCATATCATTGCGCACGATACGCCCTGCATATGCGTCGTTGATGCGCGCTTCCAGTCCATAGCCGGGAGCGATAAATGCCTGTCCCCGGCTATTGCCAACTTTGGGTTTGATTAGTATCACTGCTCCATTATTCTTGCCCTTCTGGCCGATACCCCATTTTTCTCCAAGACGGAAAGAGTAATCCGATGCAGGATAACCCCCCAAATCGCTGACAGTCACTACGTATATTTGTGTGGAGGTGGAATCGTTATAAGTGAGCAGCTTCTGCTCCAGTGCCTCTTTCTCCGCAGAAGAAAAGATGCCGGCAAAATCGTTTACCAGCCGGTATGGAACCATCGGTTCAGGAATATCCTGTGCCGACACTCCCAAAGTGATTTGTAAAATTGTGAATATAAGAAGAAATCTACTCATCCAAAATAACTTCATCGCTTAGTTCGTTTATATCATTTTCCGAGACCGGATAGAGCGTTTTAATCAATTCTCCTACTTTTCCCACACCCTTGCAAATACCTTCCGTTGTCTCTCCCCTCCTGAAACAGGTGAGCATCTCTTCCAGTGCATCATCCCAGAAATCGTTGCGCACTGCGTCGTTGATTCCTTTATCTCCCAGGATGGCTACTTTATGATCGGAGGGTGAAAGGTAAATAAGAACCCCGTTCCGTAGGTGGGTGTTATTCATCTTCAGATGGTGAAATTTAATGAATGCAGCCTCCAGTGGATCCCCTTTACATTGTTTCACTACACAGACACGAATCTCTCCTGAAGTGTGACTTTCGGCACTCCGTATCGCTTCCGTGATCTTACCCAGTTCTTCTTTGTTCAGCATAACTCAGACTATATACTTTTAAAACTGAACCTGAGGTGCTGTCTGTGCTTCGGGTACTGCTTCAAAATAGGCTTTTGACTCAAATTTAAACCATTTCGCATAAATAACCTGCGGGAACTTGCGGATATAGGAGTTGTAATCCTGTGCTATCTGATTGAATTTGTTGCGTTCGACCGAAATACGGTTCTCCGTACCGGCCAGCTCATCCTGCAATGCAAGGAAATTCTGGTTCGCTTTGAGCTCAGGATAGTTTTCCTGTATCAGCAAAAGCCTGCCCAGCGCCTGACTAAGTTGATTCTGTGTCTGCTGGTACTCCTGCAGACTCTCAGCTGTGAGGTTCTCAGGATTGATGTTTGTCTGTGTTGCTCTTGCCCGTGCCTCGGTGACCTGTGTAAATGTTTCCTGCTCGTGAGCGGCGTAACCTTTCACGGTGTTTACCAGGTTAGGGATAAGGTCTGCGCGACGCTGATAAGCGTTCTGAACATTGCCCCACTGCGCTGTAACAGCTTCCTGTTTCTCTACCATTCTGTTATAACCCTGGCAGCCTGTGAGCAATGTAGCGCCAACAACAATCAATACAATGTAGGATAACTTTTTCATTTCGATCTGGAATTAATATTTGGTTTGAGAAATTTGTGTAATGATAGTCCAACCGATTTGGTTGCATATCCGCAAAAACAAAAGTAAATAAAATTGTTCGTCTGATTGCAAAGCATAACCACTTTTAATCAAACTATGATTAAATAACAGATTAATTGCGGGAAAGGTTTTGAATGCCTCTCATTATATCTGAAACTTTTTTTATATCTTTGTTGCTACCAAGAATGCGATGTCGATTTTAATTTTTTGTAACTGAAAAAATTCAATCTGCTTTCCAACCAAATATTGATTATGAAACAAATAGTCCTCCCTTTCTTTTTATCTGTTTTATCATTTTTTACCGTGGCTTCAGAGAATTACGGTACGGTAAATGTTGCATCAGATCCTCTGCAGGTATTGGACAGCATGGATCTGTTTCACAATATAACGGATATCAGTAAACAGATAGAACAGCGTACTACCCCCGGTCATGACACAGAGAATGTGGTGCCTGCAACGACAGTGTTCCCTCAGGATAGTGTGCCTCTGATCATTTCACCTCAGATGATGCTTCTGACACAACCTGAACAAAGGGACTCGTTCATCTACATTAATCCCCTCGATTCAATCTATCTGAGGAACGAGCGCGGGATATTACAGCTTCCCGTGAAGAATCTTAACATTGATGCACTACGCGGGATGACTTTTCGCGATACACTATTTTATAATCCGCTCTTCCTGCCGATGATCTACACCGGTAAGATGCTACCCCGCGATTTATCTTTCTATCCGTTGGGTGATGATCTTGAGAAGGGATTACTTATTCCCCGGGAGAAAACATTTGCTCCCGAGTTACAACATACCGATTTTGTGCAAGAGGTAAGAAGAGAATATTACAGGAATTATCCGGACAGAATCAGTTATTCAATCCTCGATTTTGACTCAATACCAAGGATTGAAAGCAGTGATGAGATTGTGAGAGATACATACAAACCGTTCCGTGATTTGCTGAAAACAGAAACAACCTACTCACTTGATGCACCCGGTGTTGATGTGACTACCATCGACCGTAAATATTGGGTTCGTAGCGGAGAGCATTCTTTCCAGTTTGCACAGAATTATTTTTCTAATAATTGGCATAAAGGGGGGACGAACAATCTCAATTTTAATAATTATCATGTCATCAGGGCGAACTATCAAAAAGGGAAAATCAAGTTCAATAATGCATTAGATTGGCGGTTGTCCCTGTTTAATGCTCCGGAAGATTCAGTGAGGAGTTATCGGATTGGAAATGACCTCATACGTTACTACGGTGATTTTGGGGTGAATTCTTTCCTGAAGGGATGGTCCTACTCAACGAACATGGAAGCAAAATCACAACTGTTTAATAATTTTATCCCCAATTCAAATGATATACGATCTTCATTCTTTGCGCCATTGTATGTAAATGCCGGGGTGGGTTTAAAATACGAATTGAATAAAAGTTCAGAGAAGGTGCGTCATCGCGGAATGAAATGGACACTGGCTCTAGCGCCTATATCACTCAACTATAAATATGTTGGAAATAAAGCCATTGATGTGAAACGATACGGTATACCCGAAGGAAAGAGATCGCTTACGGATATCGGTTCCACCATTACATCCATTCTGAAATTGGATATCACACGTTACATTACCTGGGATTCCCGCTTAACCTACTTTACCAGTTACGAGAAAGTGGTCTCAGAGTTCGAAAACGGACTGAATATGGCATTGAGTAATGCATTTTCAACACGTATTTATGTGAATGCGAGGTACGATGACGGAGTGCCGGCCGATCCCGATTACCAATACTGGCAGTTGAATCAAACACTTAGTTTCGGTCTGAATTACAAATGGTGATTTCAACAGAATCGGGCATCTTCAGACAAGGAGTATCCGTTTAAGAAATCGATCGTTTTCATCCTCTTTTTCCCGGATAATTGTATGTCTGTGATTCGAATGATTCCATCCTGCACGGCAACATCAAGAAATGTTTTGTTATCTGTTATGATGGTTCCCGCAGGCAGATTGACTGCTCCGGTGTCGATTATCTCACTTGCGAATAGTTTAATCCGGAGCAGGTTATCACTCCCACTTTGGCACAATTCTGTCCATGCAGCAGGATAGGGTGATAACCCGCGGATAAAATCCTGCAGCTCCCTGGTGTTCTTTCCCCAATCAATGCGGCAGGTCTCTTTGGATATCTTGGGTGCAGCCTTTAATCCCGATTCCTTTTCGAGCAGTTCATTTTGCGGTACAGAAGTCACTGTGTCGTTCAAGACAGCATCCACCGTTTTGAGTACTAACTCTGCACCCATCACCATCAGCCTGTCATGCATCGTCTCAGCATTGTCTGTTTCGCCGATGGGCGTCTTCTCCCGGTAAATGATCCTTCCGGTATCTATTTCGTGTGAGAGGAAAAAGGTGGTTACGCCTGTCTCTTTTTCTCCGTTGATGATGGCCCAGTTGATGGGAGCAGCACCTCTGTACTGCGGGAGAAGAGATGAATGCAGATTAAAAGTGCCTTTGGGAGGCATACTCCATACCACCTCGGGCAACATGCGGAATGCCACCACGATCTGTAAATCAGCCTCCAATTGTTTCAATCTGTAGAGGAACGCTTCATCCTTCAGCTTTTCGGGTTGTAATACAGTCAATCCCTGCTGTAATGCATATTGTTTCACAGCCGACGGTTGAAGTTTATAACCTCTTCCAACCGGCTTATCGGGCATGGTGATCACTCCCACCACGTTGTAACTGTTCTCAACCAGTGCTTTCAGCGTCTCAACAGCAAACCCGGGAGTACCCATAAATATGATTCGTAACGCATCCTTTACCATTTCTTTTGAACTATTCATCTGTTTCAGAATAATTTTGCACCAGTACCTCCCTGTAGGAGTTAAATACCGATGATTGGGACAATAGACCCAGATAGACACCCTTGCTGTCTGTCACCGGCAGATTCCACGCCTTTGTGTTCTCAAACGTTGCCATCACCTCTTCCATGCTGGAGCTGATCTCTATTTTCGCGGGAGCACCTACCATGAATTTTTGCACGGTGAACCGGTCATAGAGTTCCGGACGGAACATGATATTGCGAATATCATTCATCATTACAAGCCCTAACAGGACACCATCGTTATTCACAACCGGGAAAATATTCCGGTTGGATGAGGAAATCACTTTTACCATCTCGCCAAGAGACATAGAGGGTTTTACGGTAGGGATATCTTTTTCCAGCAGATCTTCGATCTTTAAAAAAGTGAGCACTGCCTTATCTTTGTGGTGTGTGATCAATTCCCCTCTCTTGGCAAGACGCATAGCGTAGATGCTATGTTTCTCGAACAGCAGGATAGTACCGTAGGAAACCAGTGAGACTATCATCAGCGGAAGAAAGAGATCGTATCCGCCGGTAAGCTCCGCAATAAGAAACGTTCCGGTGAGAGGAGCATGCATCACTCCTGCC
>JAENWZ010000107.1 GCA_016649795.1 Proteiniphilum sp.
GCTATTTTCTTTTTGCCCATAATATTTTATTTCTTTGTTTGATATTCGTTGATAGGATATTACAACCATCCTACTATACCTAAAACGTTTATCATCACATATTGTTTAATAACTATTTTTGATGGGCTATTTACATAAGATTACCTTTCTCTCTTGATTCTTTAACCAGCTCCTTCAATAGTTCCTGTATCTTTTTAGGTCCTTTCCCGATGATTTTCAGCGTATTGAAAACCTTATCGGCGGTGATCTCCGCCTCGCGCCAACTGGTTCCCTTGCTGCGGGTGTTCAGCAGTACCGGCATAATTTTGTCTACTGAAGCTGCAAAGATGGCATTCGGTGTTTCCTCTTTCTCAAACTCAAGCCAGAGATCGTAATACTCTTTTCCCTGATCGTAAGGTAGCATCGAGAAAATCTTTTTTGCAGCCTGATTCTCCCTGCCGAATTTGTTCCTGTTCGCCTCCTCGTCGAATATGAAAGTGTCTCCCGCTTCAATTTCTACCAGGTCGTGGATGGTGATCATCCTGATAATGTGTAACAGATCCAGCTCCTCCCTGTTCTCGGCATAGTCAAACAGCAGCAATGCCATTAATGTGGTATGCCACGTATGCTCGGCCGTATTTTCCCGTCGGGAATCATCGGTAAGATAGTTCCTGCGGATCACATTTTTTAGTTTGTCCGCCTCTAATATAAAAGCAATCTGCTGCTTCACTCTTCTCTCCATAAAATCTGTTTTTGGCTTTTTCTGTTAAAATATACTCATTAAACAGATTTGGGGTGAAAACGTTTATCTGTTCTACATAATTTTTCTTTTGAGAATGGGTAATCTCTCCTGGGATTGGGGAGTCATGCCCTCATTCCTCAGGTTACGCATATGAAAATGAAAGGTGGTATCCTGTTATCTGCAACGGGCGAAAAAGCGCTTCATCAGGTCGCCACACTCATCTGCCAGTACTCCGGCAGTAACAGAAGTCCTCGGGTGAAGAAGGTGTGATGATACCCGGCTGTATCCCCGTTTCTCATCCGGAGCACCATACACAACGCGCATGATCTGCGCCCAACGTAATGCGCCGGCACACATGGGACAAGGTTCTACCGTAACGTAGAGCGTGCAGTCGGTCAGGTACTTCCCCCCAAGCACGTTGGCTGCAGCAGTGACTGCTTGCATCTCGGCGTGAGCCGTAACATCATTCAGCATCTCTGTCAGATTGTGTGAGCGGGCTATGATGCGCTGGTCGGCAACAATCACTGCTCCCACAGGAACCTCTGCTGCATCGAACGCGCTGCGGGCTTCCTGCAGCGCCTGGCGCATGAAATATTCGTCGTCTAACATTCTACTGATTCCTCTTACTTTAGTGGTTGATTGTTTTCTGCCATTGCTGTTTATCGCCTCATCTCATTCTCTTCGAAGAGTGTGGGATAATCCTGGTCCATATTTTTCAGGATATGATTGAGAACGGTCTCGCGAAACCATCGGGAACGGTTGGTGATCTTGTATTTTTTCAGATAGAACTGAATCAGCTCATACTCTTCATCGCTGAGCATAAACTCAGCTTTTCTTATGCGCGGTTTTGGCCTGCCCTGCAGTTTATATCTCTTTGTCCTCATCAAATAACCATTGAAATTCCTACTACAAAGTAATAAATATTTTTTTAACCGTAATCAACCGCTTTTCCGTTGCAGGTACAAAAAAACAAAATATTTACACCAAAACGAAGGAAATAGCATGTAAATTTGTATTTTTACGACGATTATGGGGCATTTCTACCAATAATGAGATGGCTGAGCACAATGAACTGGGATGGAGAGGTGAAGATGCTGCAGTGAAATTTCTCGAGTCGAAAGGACACCGCATCATCGAAAGAAACTGGACGTTCCTGGGTTATGAAGTAGATATCGTGACGGAACACGACGAGTATATCGTGTTTGTGGAGGTGAAAACCCGTACATCGGCTGAATGGGGTAATCCCGAAGATTTTGTCGGTAAACAGCGTATGCGACGCATGATTGCAGCAGCAAATCATTATCTAATCAGACACAGGATTGATAAGCCGGCGCGGTTTGATATTGTCTCAATCCTCTGGAACGATCAACATTTCGAACTGGAGCATATTGAAGATGCCTTCATGTCGTTCATGTAAGTACTACATCTATGAATATAGAAGAGCTGTTCAACTATTGCCTGTTGGTTAAAGGTGCGGAAGCAACCACACCCTTCGATGATGTGACGATCGTGATGAAGGTGATGGAGAAGATGTTCGCATTGATCCCTACAGATGTAGAGCGATTCAGCATTACCTTGAAATGTGACCCCGAAAAAGCAGTAAAACTGCGTGAAGCGTACAGTTGCGTGGAGAATGCATATCATATGAATAAAACTCACTGGAACACAATCTGGCTCGATGGCGACATGCCGGAGAAAGAGATAAAAAAGTGGATTCATCATTCCGTGGAGGAGGTGATCAGGAAATTACCCAAAAAACAACAAGAGCAATATTATGGAACTGTTAAGTAACGAACGTAAGATAATCCGTGTGGAGGAGGTCGAATCCACCAATCTCTATCTCCGGCAGCTTGTCAGAGAAGAGCAGCCCGAAGAGGGGTCGGTGGTGATTACCAATTATCAGACCGGCGGACGCGGACTGATGGGGAATAGCTGGTTCTCCACGAAAGGAGAAAACCTCCTGTTCAGCCTGCTTATCTACCCCCGGGGGGTGAAAGCCAACGAGCAGTTCATCATCTCACGTATTGCCTCGCTGGCTGTGAAAAATACGCTCGATCAGTTTACTGACGATATCCGCATCAAATGGCCAAACGATATCTACTGGAAGGATAAGAAGATTGCAGGGATGCTCATCGAGAACGATATACAGGGTAAAGAGATAGAAAACGCGGTCATCGGTATTGGGATCAATCTCAATCAGCAGATTTTCCCGCTCGGGCTGCCAAATCCCGTTTCCCTGCGCCAAATTACAGGAATAGAACATAACAGAGACTACATACTGGAAATCTTTATGAGAGAGTTCTTCCTGCTCTATCGTGATTTTCAGAATGACGGGGCAGCTACCATCGAAGATGAGTATATGCTTGATCTCTATCGTGTGAACGATTATTACTGGTTTGAAGATAACAACGGCAGGTTCAGGGCAATAATTGAGGATGTGCTTCCTTCGGGACACCCGGTGCTGAGGACACTTGAGAGAGATGAGGAGCGCAGATATGCTTTTAAGGAGGTTGCTTTTGTGGATTAAAGCTTACCGCTTACAGCTTATAGCTGAAAAACTGGAAACTGAAAACTGATAACTTAAAAATATATGCAATTTAAAAGAATTTTACTAAAACTGAGTGGTGAGTCGCTGATGGGTGGCAAGCAATATGGAATTGATGAGACGCGGTTGAGTGAATATGCACAACAGATTCGCGAGGTGGCACAAAAAGGGGTGGAGATCGCTGTTGTGATCGGCGGAGGGAACATTTTCCGCGGATTGAGCGGCACCTCCAAAGGATTCGACCGCGTGAAGGGCGACCAGATGGGGATGCTGGCAACTGTGATCAATAGCTTGGCTCTAAGCTCCTCACTCACTGCTGTGGGACAGAAAAATCGCGTTTTCACCGCTGTTCGTATGGAGCCGGTGGGCGAGTTCTATTCCAAATGGAAAGCGATCGAATCGATGGAGAAGGGTGAGATCGCCATCATTGCCGGTGGCACAGGGAATCCATTTTTTACCACCGATACCGCCTCCGCTTTACGGGGTATTGAGATTGAAGCGGATGCCATGTTCAAGGGTACTCGTGTGGATGGCGTCTACACAGCCGATCCCGAGAAGGATACCGCAGCTACAAAGTACAAAACTATCACCTTCGACGAAGTGTACAACCGTGGGCTCAAAGTGATGGATCTTACTGCTACAACAATGTGTAAGGAAAATAATCTGCCCATCGTGGTCTTTGATATGGACACCTACGGTAACCTGAAGAAAGTGATTGAGGGTGAAGATATAGGTACATTGGTCCATTTGTAGGAGTCATTTAAAATATTTTCACTATTTTTGTCCAAAACAATATAGATAGTTTATGGAAACAACGACAATCAGAAATGAGGCCGAGGAAAAAATGCAGATGACCCTCGAGTTTTTGGAAGAGACATTTTCACGCATCCGTGCGGGACGTGCCAATGCGCATATCCTCGACGGTATACGTGTAGATTATTACGGTAGTCTCGTTCCTTTATCGAATGTAGCTACGGTTACCACTCCCGACGCAAAAACAATCATGGTACAACCCTGGGAAAAACCGATGCTGAAAGTAGTGGAAAAAGCCATTCAGGACTCCGATGTGGGCATCACTCCCGAGAACAACGGAGAGGTGATTCGTTTGGGAATACCTCCGCTGACGGAGGAGCGCAGAAAGCAGCTCGTGAAACAGACCAAGCATGAAGCTGAAGAAGCCAAGATAAGCATCCGCAATGCCCGCCGCGAAGGCATCGATGAGGTGAAGAAGGCTGTGAAGGATGGTCTTGCCGAGGATATGGGGAAAGATGGCGAAAATGAACTGCAGAAACTGCACGACAAATATATCAAGAAAGTGGATGATATGTTCGCCGACAAAGAGAAAGAAATCCTCACCGTTTAATGGCGATGGGGGGAGATGAAAGCAGCCTGAAAGGGGTGAAAGGGCTGGTCATCAGAAATACCGGGAACACCTATCTTGTACGCGATGATAGAGGCAACGACCTCATTTGCAAGGCAAAAGGGAATTTCCGGCTCCAGGGCATCCGCAGCACAAGCCCCATCGTGGTGGGCGACGTGGTACAGATGGATGTGAATCCCGATGGTACTGCTTTCATCACCGATATTGAGGTGCGCAGGAACTATATCGTCCGCAAGGCATCCAACCTCTCCAAACATGCACACATCCTCGCAGCAAATATCGACCAGGCACTGCTCTGCATCACCATACGTTTTCCCGAAACAACGACGGTCTTCATCGATCGTTTCCTGGTCACAGCAGAGGCTTACTCCGTACCGGTAACACTTGTCTTTAACAAAACAGACCTCAATGGTGATGAGGAGAACGACTACCTGAACGGTTTGATACACCTCTACAACGTGATTGGTTACTCCTGCCTGAAAACCTCTATGGTGACAGGTGAGGGGAAGGAACAGCTGGCAGCGCTTACAAGTGGCAAGATCGTGCTGCTGGCAGGTCATTCAGGAGTAGGCAAATCGAGTATAGTCAACGCACTCCAGGAAAAAGCCGCCCAGAAAGTAAAGGAGATCTCCGGATATCACAACAAGGGAATGCATACCACCACATTCTCGGAGATGATCGAGCTGGACAATGGCGGGTTTATCATCGACACACCCGGCATCAAAGGTTTTGGTACCATCGACATGGTCATTGCCGAAGTGTCACACTATTTCCCCGAAATATTCAAATTCTCGGAGAAATGCAAATATAACAACTGCCTGCACCTTAACGAACCTGACTGTGCCGTGCTGAAAGCGGTGGAGGATCATTACATCAGCGAAAGCCGCTATCACTCCTATCGTAATATTCTGGCTGACATAAGCGACGATAAATATCGTTTGTAATCATGCAACTAAACAATACATTGATAAATATCATTGAGATACTCTACCTCCTTACCGTAGTGAGTATCGTGGTGGTGGTTATTTCTGAAAACAGGAACCCCATCAAATCAGTGGCATGGATATTGGCAGTGCTCTTCCTGCCTGTAGTGGGCATTATCTGGTATGCTTTCTTCGGTCAGGATTCAACAAAAAAATATGTAATCTCAAGGCGGATGTACAGCAAGCTGAAGAAGCGTCCGCTCGATGAGATGGAGACACCTGTCGAGGTCTCCTTCCCGGACGATTATGCCAACCTGGTGAACCTGCTCAGGAAAATGGATTACACCCCTCTGCTGGGAGGGAACAATGTGAAGCTGTTCACCAGCGGGAAGGGTAAATTCGACCATCTCTTTGCCGATATTGAAAAGGCTGAGAAACATATTCATATTGAGTATTACGTGGTGGAGGATGATGAGCTGGGAAAGAGACTTCAACAGGCACTCATAAAAAAAGCACATGAAGGTCTTGAAGTGCGCATTATCTACGATAGCTTCGGTTCACGTAAAACGAAGAAAGCATTCTTTGAAGATTTTCGAAAAGCCGGTATCGAAACAGAACCTTTTTTAAAACTTACGCTGCCGTCGCTCACATCCAGGCTTAACTACCGGACACACCGCAAGTTGATCGTGATTGATGGCCGGATAGGTTACGTGGGAGGGATGAACATTGCCGACCGCTATCTTGAGGGACTCGAATGGGGACCATGGCGCGATACCCATGCCCGCATCGAAGGAAAAGGGGTGCAGGGGCTGCAGTCTGTCTTCCTGATCGACTGGTATTTCGTTTCTCAGACGCTGATCACCTCACGCAACTATTTCCCCCTGCTTGGTAACTTCGGGGATTGCTCCATGCAGATAGTGAACAGCGGACCATTGAGCGAAGAGAACGAGGTATCACACGGCATCATGCAGGCTATCTACGGGGCAAAAAAATCAATCTTTATCCAGACACCCTATTTCCTGCCTCCCGATGCAATGGTCGATGCGCTACAGGCTGCCGCTATTCGCGGTGTGGATGTGCGTCTTATGATATCCAAACGCTCCGACGTGGCCATCGTACAGCTGGCCTCAAGCTCTTTCATCCGCGATATGCTGAAAACAGGAGTGAAGGTCTGTCTCTACCAAAAAGGTTTCCTGCACTCCAAACTGATGATCTTCGACGATTCACTCACACTGATCGGTTCGGCTAATTTCGACACACGCAGCTTCGAACAGAACTTCGAGGTGGAGGCATTCATCTATGATGATACATTGGCGGCTGAGGCGACCGGGATTTTTGTGGAGGATCAGCGGGATGCAGAGCTGGTTTCGCTGAGAGAGTGGATGAAACGCCCAAAGTTGAGACGGTTTGCTGAATCGCTGTTGCGACTCTTTGCCCCGTTGTTGTGAAATTAGAAATCAGAACTCAGAAATTAGAAATCAGAACTAAGAACTGATCGCTGACCACTGATCGCTGACCGCTGAAAACTGACTGCTGATCGCTGACCGCTGATGTCTTAAACCCAAACCGCTGAAAGAAACATCAACTCCAGCTAAAAAAGCTAAAAGCTGACTGCTGACTGCTGATCGCTGAAAACTGACCACTGAAAACTGAGAATATGGAACGGATTTTTATTGTAGGATATATGGGCTCGGGTAAAACCACCGTGGGGAAACGGCTGGCGAAGTCCCTCTCGCTCTCTTTTATCGATCTGGATGCCTATATAC